>CAJVYJ010000150.1 GCA_913009475.1 uncultured Actinomycetes bacterium
GCCTGGCTCCCGGCGAGACCATGCTCGCTTTAGCCTGCGAGACGCATTTCTCGTAGAATAAATAAACCTTTCTTAATAGCGTAAAACGTGTAGGCTTGACCTGTCTGCGTGCGGAGGATACGCACAGATAGGCTGGGAATCCAGGTAAAGAGGTGCGTTGGAAACAGAAAGTAAAGCATCAACAGGCACGGTTGGCCGTGGATTCCCGATCGGGTCGGGGATGACAGTGGGAGGGTAGAGCGTTGAGGGGAGAGGGTAGATGTTAAATGCGAGTCTAAAGTCTAGCTTCTAGACTTTTTTAAAATATTATAGTGTAGAGGTGGGGAGATGAAGGCGCAAATGGAAGGCGGATATATTGGTTAATGGGAGAAATATTGGCTAAAACCAAAGCGGTAATAACGCTAATAATAGGCGGCTCACGCAGTGGGAAAAGCAGTTTGGCGGAGAATATGGCCGCTGATAGCGGCTTGCCGGTTGTCTATTTGGCGACCGGGGAAGCCATGGATGAGGAGATGCGACTTAGAATTATCCGTCACCGGGAAAGTCGCCCCAAGAATTGGCGGACAATCGAGGTAAATAAAAATCTTGACGAAGTCATTACCTCCCTTAAAGCAGCTAATCTATGTCTTATTATAGATTGTCTGACTATTTACGTAGCCAAATTAATGCGAAAACCGAATGTCGATGACGCCGCTATTATTAAACACATACAAGCGGTTATGAGAGCCGCGGAAGAGCGGTATCAGGTAATATTTGTATCCAATGAAGTCGGCCGGGGATTGGTACCACCTTATCCGGCCGGGCGTCGATATCGCGATTTACTGGGGCGGGCCAATCAAGTAGTCGCTAAGGCCGCCACGGAAGTCTATATGATGGTGGCCGGCATACCGGTAAAAATAAAAGGATAGCGTTGTGGATGACGTCTATGGAAAACGAGAGGAGAAAAGCTTGAAATTGAAGAATGGTTTGGTTCAAGTATATCACGGTAATGGCAAAGGCAAATCGACGGCCGCTTTTGGCTTGGCGTTTAGAGCTGCCGGTCAAGGCTTGATGGTCTGCATTATCCAGTTCATGAAAGCTTCGGTAGAAGAGTCCGGCGAGGCAAAAGCAGTAGCCTCTACCGGCAATATTGATCTTTATCGTTTCGGGCGTAGTTTTATTGAATACCCGCGCCCATCAAGTGAAGAAGTGGCCCGGGAGGTTAGTGAGGGGCTCAAATTTGCCGAAAAAGCTGTCACTTCCGGCAAATATTCGCTAGTTATATTAGATGAGATAAATGTAGCTATCCATTTAAAAGTAGCTGAGGTGGAAGATGTTATAAGGGTAGTAATAGCTAAAAATCCCGAGGTGGAAATGGTTTTAACCGGACGTTATCCGCCGGTTGAAATAATAGATATAGCGGATTTAGTGACCGAGATGAAAATGGTGAAGCATCCCTTTGACCGGGGTGTCAAAGCACGCAAAGGGATTGATTATTGAATAAAAAATCGAACATGGCCGTACACGGCGGCCGTCGTAGAGAATTCGCTGATAAATATGGATTACAAAGCTCTGAAATAATAGATTTTAGCGTTAACATAAATCCTCTGGGGCCGAGTCCGGCAGCGGTTAGCGCTATAAAGAATTCCTTGAATAGAATAATCGACTATCCTGATGGTGATATCTTAGAATTCAAAAAGTCAATCGCGGCTTATAATGGTGTGAACAGAGATAATATTGTCGTCGGTAATGGTTCTATTGAGCTAATCTATTCTTTAATGTCTCTTTTTAGGCCCAAGCATGCCGTTGTTATAGCGCCTACCTTTACTGAATATGAGCGGGCCGCCGGGTTAAGCGGCGCTAAAGTAAAAAACGTTTTTTTAACTGGAAATTACCAAAACTTGAGTTCCATTGACTCAATAAATTCGGATGAGTCTGACATTATATTTATCTGTAACCCCAATAATCCCACCGGCGCTTTATACGGCACTGATGAGATTGAAAATTTAAGTCGCTCAGTTCCTAATGCCATTGTGGTTATCGATGAAGCTTTTATGGATTTCATCAATCGGGAACGTGATTATTCTTTCACTCTTAAAGCTGTCGCGGGCACGCGTTTTATTGTGCTGCGTTCACTGGGCAAATTTTTTGCCCTGGCCGGTCTGCGTCTCGGTTATTTAATAACTGATAAGGAGACGGCGGCCTATCTGGCTCTTAGACAACCGCCGTGGAACATTAATAACCTGACCATCGCGGCGGCTATGGCGTCCATTAATGACAAAGAATATATAACTTACAGCCAGAAAACGTGCCGTCTATTAAGAGAAGATCTCTATAAGCGGTTAACTTCGATAAAGAAGCTAAAGGTATATTCTTCTCATGCTAATTTTTTCTTAGTTAAAATTTTGAAAGCGAAGTTCAGCGCCGATATGCTGCAAGATAAATTGGCGGCGGATAACATCCTGATTCGAACCGCGAGTGATTTTAAGGGCTTGAATGAGAGTTATTTTCGCCTGGCGGTCAGGGATGAAACTGACAATCGGTTCTTGGCGGAGAAATTGGGTGAGATACTGGCATGAGTTCTGTCGATGTGCCACGGTTAATTATTGCCGGAACAGCCAGTGGTGTTGGTAAGACTACGGTGGCGCTGGCGGTTATGGCGGGGCTTAAATCCCTGGGTTATAAGATTCAACCCTTTAAAGCCGGACCGGATTACATCGATACCGGGTTTCACAATTTAGCTCTGGGACGAATTTCGCGCAATTTGGATTGTCGCTTATTTGATGAGAATAGTTTATGTGAGGTGTTAGCCCATGGTGCGGTCGGCGCAGATATCGCGATAGTCGAGGGTGTGATGGGTCTATTTGACGGCGATAGGGAAGGGCGAGGGAGTACGGCACGCCTGGCTAAATTATTAAAAGCGCCGATTATTTTAGTTGTTGACGCTGCCGGCCAGGGGCAGAGCGTAGCCGCTACTATTTATGGATTCACTAGGTTTGAGCCGGACATCGAGATAGCCGGGGTTATCTTAAATCGGTTGGGCGGCGCTGGTCATTATCGTTTTATCAAGGAGTCATTACCTGACAGCGATATTATTTTAGGTTATCTGAATCAAGATCAACAACTGACGCTGGCGGAGCGGCATTTGGGCCTGGTTCCAGCCGGTGAACAAGCGAGCTTAAAAAATTTGGTTAACAAATTAGGGTTATGGGCGAGAGACAACCTGGATTTGGAAAAAATGAGTACCATTGCCGCTGGGGCGCGGCCTTTAAACTATACGCCTAAGCTATTTAATGAGCACTTAAAAAAGAAGGTTAAAATCGGCGTAGCCAAAGATAAAGCCTTCAGTTTTTATTATCAGGATAATTTAGACATACTTGCCGACCTGGGCGCGGAGCTCATATATTTCAGCCCGCTTAATGATGCTAATTTACCGCCGGGTTTGGACGGCCTCTATCTGGGCGGCGGTTTTCCGGAAGTCTTTGCAATTGAACTGTCAGCTAATTTGTCAATGCGCAGAGCTGTCCTTAAAACTATTGAGTCGGGGTTACCTACCTATGCCGAATGCGGCGGTCTCATCTATCGATCTCAAGAGATCGTCAATCCGGATGGGCGCTCATTTCCGATGTGCGCCGTTCTTTCATCCAGCGCGCGGATGGGGGATAAGCTACATCTTGGTTATCGCCAAGCGGAAGCGCTGGCTGATAATATATTGACCAGCAGGGGGGATAAGGTAGTCGGCCATGAGTTTCATTATTCAACCATTAACAGAATCAGTAACGGAATCGGACGAGCGTACAAACTATTAGGAGATAATCAAAATAGCAATTCGGAAGGTTTTATTGGGCATAATTTGTTGGCGTCCTATATACATTTGCATTTCGCGTCCAATAAGAGTTGGGCGCGCAGTTTTATTGAAAGTTGTGCATCATCCACTACACACGGTAACGTTAAAACAGTGCATAACTAATAAGTTGTAGATAAAAAAAATAAGGAGAAAAAATGGGACTCAATCTCGGATGGAGAGTATTTATCTTATCCATCTTATCCTATGTAATTTTTTGGGGAATTTTTGCAGAATTTAGTTTGGTAATGTTGGTTCCTCTGACTTATTGGTATTTGCATATCAAATTTCAAAAAAAAGAAAAAGCGAAATATTTATCTCATTGCCAAGCTTTGATTCATCCCCAAGAAGATGATTTTGGCATTACGGTCATTGAGGCCATGGCGGCTGGTCGTCCAGTTATTGCCTATCAGTCCGGCAAAAGTGATATTGCAATTGACCTAATAAACAGAGCCATTCAAATTGATCCCGGACAAGCATCTTTTTACAGCAATCTGGGAAATGCACTAATGGAGGAAGGAAGGCTCGATGAGGCGGTTGAATGTTATCAAAAGGCCCTTGAAATAAAACCGGATTATATTGATGCACACGACAATCTTGGGAAGACGTTCAGGGATCAGGGAATGCTGGACCAGGCCATGTCATGCTACGAAAGGTCCTTGCAGTTAGACCCGGATAACGCCGAGACAATATTTGATCTCGCGACGGTCCATTTGTTGCGTGGAAATTTTACTGAGGGGTGGGCCGGATATGAGTCGCGTTTGAAGCGGAAAAAATGGAGAAGCGTTTATCCCTTCCGGCTCGAAATGCCTCGATGGGACGGCGCACCCTTTGCCGGAAAGAGGCTTTTTGTGCACAGTGAACAGGGATTTGGAGACAGTCTGCAATTTGTCCGCTACCTTACGATTGTCAAGGAGAGAGGGGGAGAGGTTGTTTTCGAGACGGTAAAACCCTTTATGGATCTGTTCAAGGATCTGAAGGGGGTTGACATTTTGGTAGAAGGTCCCGCCGACACGAGACAGGCTATGGACTGCGATCTTTATGTGCCGCTTTTGAGTCTACCTGGAATATTTGAAACCCGGCTGGAGACCATCCCCTCACAGGTGCCCTATCTTTTCGCTGACCCCCGGAAGGTCCGGTACTGGTGCGACAGGTTCCCGGGCACAGGCTTCAAGGTCGGCCTTGTATGGGCCGGAAAAGCCACGGACCGTCGGCGGTCCTGTCCCATAGAAGAACTGAGATCGGAAGAGCGTCGTGTAGGGAAAGAGTGTAGATCTCGGTGGTCGCCGTATCATTAAAAAAAAAATACATCACATCCCCTTCATCTCACCCCCTCCCCCCACCCCCACC
>CAJVYJ010000151.1 GCA_913009475.1 uncultured Actinomycetes bacterium
TCCGTCCACAAGTTGTGCGTCGTTTGCTCTTCCGATCTTCCCGTCTAAGTTTTCTTTTTTATTTTTTTTTTAATGATACGGCGACCACCGAGATCTACACTCTTTCCCTACACGACGCTCTTCCGATCTCCGAATATGGATTATCACCTGAGGCTCATAAGAAAATCCAATCAGTCGATTGGCTGTTGGGCTGCTGTTTGCTGTTCAGAAAAAAGGCCATAAACGATCTAGGTTTGCTGGATGAAAGCATCTTTTTTTTCTATGAGGACGCCGATATTTGCTATCGTCTCAAGCAAGCGCATTGGCGGATATTTTACTTTCCCAAAGCAAATATTATCCATTACGGCGGCCAAAGTTATAAAAATATTTGGACTACTAATGATGAGGTCAGTCGTCAGTTTGCCGCCTTGGAATATTTTTACCGCAAGCATTATGGAAACTTGACCCTTTATCTGTTTAAACTGATAACATTTATCGGTTCGGCAATAAAGATACCTACCTTCGGTATTTTGCGATTGTTAACTACTCGCCCGACGAGCAATAACTATTATAAACAAAAACTTCGTTGGCACCTGGCAATATTAAAAACATATATGAGAAGACCCGCGAAGATAATTAAAAATCAACAGAAAACAGAAAAAAAGGTGAAGTCGGATTGATAATCGGAATCGATGCTCACACTATCGGTCAAAAACACACGGGTAATGAAACTTATATTCTTAATCTGCTTAAGGCTATTAGCGAATTGGATCCAATTGATCAATATCAAATATATTTAACGGTTCAGGGATTGGCAACCGGCTGGAAATCGAATAATCTCAATTTTACCACATCGAAGATCCCGGCTGACGCATGGTTAAGGTTCGCTTGGGGATTGCCTGCCAAGCTTAGACGACATCCTGTTGATCTATTGCATGTACAGTACGCCGCGCCTTGGGGGATAAATTGTAAAATAATAACCACTATCCACGACATCTCTTACATTCACCTGCCCCAGCAGTTAAGTACGGTAGAGCGATTACGGGTAGAGAAACTGTTCCCGGCTACCGCCCGACGGTCGGACCGGATAATAACCGGTTCAAAAGCTACAAAATCAGATATTATTGAACATTTTGGCATAGATGAAGATAAAATAACAGTAACTCCCTATGGTGTAAGTGAAAATTATCACCCCATCACCGATCAGCGGAAATTAAAGGAAATTTTAAAAAATCTTGGCCTGGAAATCGGCTATATTCTCTATGTGGGAGCACTGCAGCCGCGGAAAAATATCGTCCGTCTGTTAAAAGCTTTCGAGCTGTTAAAAAAAGACCGGGGTATTCATGAAAAGCTGGTAATCGTTGGAAAAAAAGCCTGGCTATATGAAGATATTTTTAAAACTTATGACTCATTAAGCTGCCGTGATGATATAATTATACTTGATTATGTGCAAGAAGCTTATTTGCCATATATTTATAACGGTGCTAAAATTTTTGTTTATCCATCGTTATATGAGGGTTTTGGGCTACCGCCTTTAGAGGCAATGGCTTGCGGCACGCCGGTGGCCGTATCAAAAGCCCCAGCCATGCCGGAAGTTGTTGATAACGCGGGTATTTATTTTAACCCTAAGTCCGTTGATTCGATCGCTGAAGCTATACATGAACTACTTAACGATAGTCGATTGCGAACAACTCTAAGCCAACGCGGCCAAGCGCGCGCGGCAATTTTTAAATGGCGCGATACCGCTAAAATGACTTTGGATGTCTATCGTCAAGTCTTGGAAACAGATTAAATAATTATCGAATTATATTAAGCGAGGAATAAAATGAAAATATTATTGATAAATCCGCGCATGAGCTCCACGTCTCAACCACCGTTGGGATTAGTTTATTTATCCGCTTATCTTAAGGCAAACGACTTTCAGGATGTCGTTATTATTGATACGGCTTGGGAAAATCTTACCGAACGCTTGGAATCACTGGCTTTTTCTCCCGATATTGTCGGCATCCAAGTAATGACTCCATATTTTACGCGAGCTCGCTATGTCATCGATGCGGTTAGGGTGAAATTTCCGCAAGCGATATTAGTTGTGGGCGGCCCGCATCCAAGCGCCGCTCCCAGACAGACTCTTACCGGCCTGAATCCTGATTATGGGGTTATCGGCGAAGGTGAAGAAACTTTTTTAGAATTAGTAAAAACCGTAGCGGAGCAAGGAGACCCAAAAAAAATAGCCGGTGTTTTTTACGCTGATGCCAACGGAGAGTTTAAACAAACTTCCGCCAGGAACGTTATAGGAGACCTTGATCAAATACCATTTCCTGATCGAGATTCGTTACCAATGAAGTTTTATTTGCGACGGGGGATTATGCAAGAATTTGGTTTTAAATCACTTAGGGCAACGACTATCCTCACCAGTCGCGGCTGTCCGTTCCAATGTATTTACTGCGCCCGCTTTTTTGGCCGCAAGGTCAGATACCGCAGCCGAGAAAATGTTATCGAGGAGATAAAATATTTAATCGCTAATTACCATATAAACGGCCTTTTTATTGTTGATGATACTTTCACCGTCAATCGCCGCTGGACCACCGCTTTTTGTGAAGAGATTCAACGCCAAAAAATTAAATTGGAGATTGCCATTAATAGTCGAGTGGACGCCATCAATCCTGAATTTTTAAAATCCTTAAAAGCGGCTGGAGTTCGAGCGATCGCTTTTGGAGTGGAATCCGGCAACCAGGCTATTCTCGACTCTTTAAAGAAAGGCATAACTTTAGAAAAAGTGGAATCGGCGGTACGCTATAGTAAAGAGGCGGGAATTAGAGTCAAGGGTTATTTTATGGTCGGCGCCCCGGGGGAAACTTTGGAAACCATGCGCCAGTCGGTTGCCTTCGCTCGTCGGTTGCCTTTCGATCAAGTTCAATTTAGTATTGTAACACCTTACCCGGGAACGAAACTTTGGGAGATCGCGACCAGCCAAAAATTAGTCGCCGATTACAGTGATGCTTTGGATAAAGGCTTTTCCAAGTCAAACGTTATGAATACCGGTTTTATCACCCCCGAGGAGATTAAAAAATTTTATGAAAAGTTTTGCCGCCCCTTGGAGTATCGTAAGATCATCACCGGTGTCATTAAGGATTGGCGAACCACACCTTATTTCTTAACCTATGTCCTTAGACGTTGGCAACACAGCCGCAAGCGCCAACTTCACACCATCGCAACTGACCATGCTAAATAAGCTTAAACTGTGGCAGAAATTATTAATATTTATTTTTTTCGCCTGGCTGATCCTTTTTATTATTTTGTTAATTATCACCAGTTTATACAATCGGAACCTAAGAGGGTTAATCAGTATCGCCGGACTAATTTTGTATGGCGGCGCTTTTTTGATCTTTTGGCGCCGTCGCGCGCAAATTATCGAAAAACTTAAAGTTAAAAATACTCTTCTTAATTTCTTGATAACCGGCTGGCTGGCAGCTTTACTCATTGAGATGTTGCTTTATTTTACCCTGTCCTATCAACATCAGATTGGCGTCATTTTAGATATAGCTTATACAGCACCGACTTATTTAGTTCTAATCTACGGTTGGTATATTTTGCTCAAGCGCTACCCCGTTTCCAGCAAAGAGATTTTTTTTCTCGGCGGCCTAAACGGTTTACTGATAGAATTGCCACAAAAAATATTTTCCGGCCAGGATATCATCGGCATTATCGTGGGTTCACCGCTGCATGTGTTTATTTACGGTTCATTGCTTTTGATTCCCGCGACTTTACTGGGCTTAACAACTAGATCAAGCGGAACACTGATAAAAAAATATTTTTTCGCGTTAATAATCATTCCGCTAATTGTACTGCCGGCTAATGTACTCTCGATTATTATTCTAGCTATCGGCCAAAAGCTTTAAGGGTTTATAAAATGGAACCAATACGCGTCGCTATTATAGGAACAAGAGGAATACCGGCTAATTATGGTGGTTTTGAAACTTTTGCCGAAGAATTAAGCGTCAGGTTGGCAACACGCGGCCATCATGTTGTTGTTTACGGCCGCTCCAATAATATCGATTATCCTGATAAGGAATACAGGGGCGTACGTTTAATAATTTTGCCGACTATCAGCTGGAAACATCTTGATACTATCACCAACACCTTTTTATCGGTGTTTCATGTCATAATTCATCGGGTCGATATAGTTTTAATCCCAAATACGGGAAACGCCGCCTTATCCTGGATACCGCGTATTTTTGGAATCCCGGTGTTAATGAATGTGGACGGCTTAGAGTGGAAGCGGCAAAAGTGGGGAAAGGCAACAAAAAAATTATTAAAATTCAGCGAATGGCTGGCCACCTGGATGCCAAATCAAATAGTGACCGACGCTCAGGTTATTCAAGATTATTATAAAAATAAATATAACAAACATTCTTGGATGATACCGTATGGAGCCTATATCTCTCGTCAGATAAATGAGGAGGATTTAAAAAAATTTGAGCTGGAAAGCGAAAAATACTTGCTCTATGTCAGCCGTTTGGAACCGGAAAATAACGCTTTAATGGTAATTAAAGCTTATTTGCAATCTCAGGTTGATATGAATTTAGTAATTGTCGGTGACGCCCCTTACGCGCATGATTACATAAGAAAACTAAAATCAACCGCCAATGATAATGTAAAGTTTTTAGGTTTTGTCTTCGGCCGTGACTATCGTCTCCTGCAACAGAACGCCTATGCCTATATTCATGCCACTGAAGTCGGCGGTACTCATCCGGCTTTGATCGAAGCTATGGGATTCGGAAATTGCGTTTTGACATATAATACGCCTGAAAACTTAGAGGCGGCGGGTAACGCGGCGATTCCTTTCGCCGATCAAAATGAGTTAGCCGATAAACTGCGTATGATCGCAGACCAGCCGGAAATAGTTGACAATTACCGCGAAAGCGCTGTAAAGCATGTTCGAGAACGTTATAATTGGGATAATATTACTGATCGGTACGAGGACCTACTAATGAAAATGATTAGAAAAAAAGGACGCTGATTATTATGCTTTAGATCGGAAGAGCGTCGTGTAGGGAAAGAGTGTAGATCTCGGTGGTCGCCGTATCATTAAAAAAAAAAAAAAACAACATAAGACCAAAAATAGGATTTGAATATTGGGATACGACACATCACAGCAAATATTACTATAGGCGTAAATAGAACCC
>CAJVYJ010000152.1 GCA_913009475.1 uncultured Actinomycetes bacterium
CTGTGGATTCCCAGTCAAGCTGAGAATGACAAACTTAAAGTGGGCCGGCAGCGACAAGCAACTACCTGTCACTCTGAGCGGAAGGCGCGACTAATAGCGAATGAGTCTCAGGTGGTCGAGAGATTCTTCGCTAACACTCAGAATGACAGTTGGAACGTTAAACGCGAGCCTAGAGTCTAACTGTACGAATTAAGAAACGTTTATTTATTCTACGAGAAAAGCGTTACGGAAGCCAAGCTCCCATGCGAGGAGCGCGGCTGAGTACCGAGATGCGTTTTCCACGCTGGGGAAAACGACAGCGTCTTTTCGAGAGAAAAAATGAACCTTTATCCACGCATCACTTTTTATTCTTAAACAGTCTCAAATTATAAAATGTAAAAGGGGGTGCGGAAGATTGTGTAGCTCTTTTGAAAATAGAGATTAGACCGAATGGAAAACAAGCTCTATTTTCTAATTTCAATTTTCCATTCTCTAGCCGCCCGCAGGGCGGCTAGCGGTGGACCCACTCTTTTTCCGGAATGATAATCAAACCGTCATCGGTCATTTTGCGCGGATGCCCGCAGTAGAATTTACCTTCAGGACAGCGTCCGCGAATACAGGCCGGCCCACTTTTTTTAAATATTCTGGGCGCCAACGGATAGACTTTTTTCAGCATCTCCTCGGCCATGGCGCGAATCTCCCATTGGGCCCGGTCGCAGGTGCGCAGAGAAAAGAAGTGTAAAAGTTCGCGGGCGTTCATGGTCACGACGATCTTGGTAGCCACCGCTTGCGGCAGGAGATAGCGAGCATCTTCAGGCGCTACACCGCCCTCTAAAAATTCCATATATCTATCAAAGGCGGCTAATGTGCTCTCTTTAAACTGCTTAGATAAGTTTTCATCCGCGGCTACCGTCGGCGGCACAATTATCTCCGGGGCGCTATAACGAACATAACGCTGCGATTGTTGGCTATACGAAGCCAAGCGATGGCGGACTAATTGATGAGAGCAGGTTCTGGAAATACCGTCGATACCAAAAGTAAAAGAGGGATGCTCACAGGTACTTAAATGGCCGGAACGCAGGATTATCTTGAGCAGATTACCTATCTCTTCATCAGAAATATTTTCTTTTAACTCAGCCGCGCTAGCCGGTGAATAGCAGAGACGGGCCGCGGCCGCAACTACCCGTTCCGGTTCAGGTGTATGTGCCAGTAACGTTACCTGCATATTATATGTTCCGACTTTCTTTTAATTGCAGCCAATGAGGTTGTAACCGCGCTGTCTTTAAGCTTTTTCTCGCTCTTCCGGTTCTTTTTTAGACTCTTTTTTTATCTTAGCTTTGGCTCTATTGTCGGCTAAAGCCTGTTTTCCATACTTCTTTTGGAAACGCTCGACCCGGCCGCCGGCGTCAACAAGTTTTTGTTTGCCCGAGTAAAAGGGATGACACTTGGAGCATATTTCCACCCTTAACTCCGGCACGGTTGCCCTGGTCGTGAATGATTCCCCGCATGAACAAGTTACTTTAGACTCGACATAATCGGGATGTATTCCGGATTTCATAAAACAATCACCTCAATAATTTTTAAATATCTTAAATTTATATCTGATAGGTTAACATAGGCGCGCCAAGCTGAAAAGTGCTAAACTTGATTTTATTATCCCATAGAACTTTTACTGATTTGCATCAGAAAATCCGTATTGGATTTAGTCTCTTTTAATTTATCTATTAAAAGTTCTATAGCGGCGTTTGAATCCAACGCGTGTAAGACGCGACGCAACTTCCATATCTGCTGGGCCTCATCGGTCGGTAACAGCAGTTCTTCCTTACGCGTACCTGACCTGACAATATCGATAGCGGGAAAAATCCGTTTGTCGGCTAGGCGGCGGTCAAGATGCAACTCCATATTACCGGTACCCTTAAATTCTTCAAAAATCACTTCGTCCATCCGACTACCGGTATCGACCAGGGCCGTAGCGAGAATCGTCAGGCTGCCGCCAAATTCTATATTACGGGCGGCGCCAAAAAAACGCTTGGGGGGAAACAACGCGGTTGAATCAACACCGCCTGACAGAATGCGCCCACTAGCCGGAGCAGACAGGTTGTAAGCTCGAGCTAAACGAGTAATGCTGTCCAACAAAATAACCACGTCCTTACCTTGCTCCACTAAGCGCTTGGCTCTTTCCAAGACAAGTTCAGCGACGTGGACGTGGTTATCTGAAGGTTGGTCGAAAGTCGAGCTGATGACCTCGCCGCGAACAGACCGTTCCATGTCCGTTACTTCTTCCGGGCGCTCATCCACGAGCAACACCAACAACATAGAATCAGGCGTATTAGTGGTAATGCTATTGGCAAACTGCTTTAAAATTGTAGTCTTGCCGGCTTTCGGCGGTGATACAATCAGACCCCTCTGCCCTTTGCCTATGGGCGCCACCAAATCAATAATACGAGGGGCTAACTCTTCTTTCGCTGTTTCCAAACGAAAACGCACATCAGGATAGATAGGCGTCAACCGTTCGAAGTGCTTTCTTTGCCTAAGTTTTTCCGGGTCGTCTCCGTTGACTTTCTCAATACGCAACAAGGCACTGTATTTCTCATTATCCTTAGGCGGCCTGACTTGGCCCTCCACCTCATCACCGCGGCGTAAATCAAAACGCCTAATTTGTGATAGAGAGACATAGATATCCAGATCACCCGGCAGATAACCCGTAGCCCGCAGAAAACCATACCCATCGGCTAATATATCTAAAATACCCTTGCGCCGTAACAAATTTTCGGGGGATTCTATTTTGGGCGCCGGTTTATGGGTCCGAACACTCGTTTTTTTCACCGTAACCGGTCGCTCGATACTTGCTGTTTTCTCTTGGCTCTTACCTAAAATAGCGTCGATCAACGCGCCTTTTCTTAACTTAGCCGCTTGGGGTATGCCCAACCCGGTCGCAAGCGGTTGCAGCTCAGTCAGTTTCTTACTCTCCAACTTTGTTTTTTCCAACAAATTCACACTCCTATTTTTGCTTATACTGTATTTCCGGCACTATTGCCGATAGCGGATTGCAACTTTTTCCAATCGGCTAAAAATTGAGCTATCCCCTTATCCGTTAAAGGGTGCTTAACCATTTTTTGCAATACCTTAAAAGGTATGGTCGCTATATCAACGCCTATAAGAGCGGCACTGGTTACATGTTGCGGATGACGAATACTGGCGGCAATGATTTGAGTATCGATATCATAGTTATTATAAACCTTAACCATATTTGATAAAAGTACCATTCCGTCTTCATTGATGTCGTCCAAACGCCCAAGAAAAGGAGAGGCAAAAGCCGCGCCCGCTCCAGCCGCCAACATCGCTTGATTTACTGAAAAGACCAAGGTCATATTGACCTTAATACCTTGGCCGCTAAGATATTTCGTCGTCGCCAGACCGGCCTCGGTAATAGGAACCTTAATAACTATATTCTTATGAATGGCGGCCAGTTTTTTCGCCTCGGCTATCATTCCATCTTTGTCCAGACTAATGACCTCAGCACTGATAGGCCCGTCCACTATCTCTATTATTTCTTTTAGAACAATACCATAATCCCGATTTTCCCGAGCCGCTAAGGTCGGGTTGGTAGTCACGCCGCTTAAAATGCCCCAGGACGCTGCTTCTCTAATTTCATCAACATTAGCGGTATCAATAAAAATTTTCATCTTTACTCCTTTACTCAGTTTTTATGGAAAGTGCATCGATTTTTACTTTTTTACTCGGCTTCTCTCTACTCTTACCTACAATGACCTTACTTAAAATCTCTTCCAGTACTTCCGCTATCGATTGATCAAGATTGGTGCTGCAAATAACGCGAACGCCCGCACCTTTGGCCAGAGTCTCGATAAACTCACCTATTTTGCGAATATTGTCAAAGTTGGCCCGATAACGTTTGAAGGGACGGAAACCTTCCGTCTCCAGCTCCCTTATGTAAAAATGGCTACGGTGTAAATTCTCATCATCAACGGTAATTATCATAGGAAAAACCATGGCTTTCTTCTTATATAGTGAAGTATCGATAAAGCCGGGCGCTAAATGAACGCCTTCGATTATTACATTTGTTCCCTCGGTTATCGAACGCTGTATTAACGCGTTTACTCCGGTCGCTACGGCTGAAGCTTGCTCACGAAAACCGATGATTATCGGGTCTGAGCTCTTCGGCAGCGGCACTCTTAAGTTTTTCCAGGCGTCAAAGGACGAATTATACAAAGCCGGCATCAACTCAGTAGAAAAAATCGCCCTCATGACTTCTCTGATAGAATCGGTTGAGATGATTCTCGTGATACCCAAACGATGGGCGATTTCAGCGGCAATCGTTGATTTACCGACACCCGTCGTGCCGCCGATTAAAATAATTATAGGCTTGTTGAGTTTGGATAAAAGCTGCCACTTTTCATATTTATGGGCATAGCCTTCGCCAACAATGTTAAATAATGTTTCAGAAGTTAATTTGCGTAACTCCTCGATATTGATGGAAAATCTTCCCTTGGCTATTAAAGATTCCTGGACCAGTTGCGCTACTTGATATGAGCGCGACGGCGGTAAACCCGTCGCCATAATCGATGAGGCCATAAGCCCTTTTGAATAAGGCAGGCCATGCTTCTCATCAGTAATAATAATACGTTTATTGTCTTTGTCCAATAGTTTATTTATTTTTTTATTATTGTGCTGATTTTTTGCCATAATTTTACCAATAGTTTATTCTTTAAAAAAACGTTTTTTTGCCAACTGATAAACCGTTTCGATTTCAGTCGCTAATTCACCGTCTCCGCCTACGGTTATCGGTTGATTATCGCAATAAACAACCTCTACACCCAACTCTCGACCCATAGTTGCCGTTACCTCTACCGAGGCCGCCTTAAGCTCCGTCAACAATAGACTAAACTCACCCGCGCGCGCCGCTATTTCCCGGCGTAATCTCTTACGATCCGACAAATGGTGAGAGATACCCGTCACCTGACATTCAAACTGTTCCTCAAGATATCTTTTTAGTTTTTTTCCTATCCACTTAGGAGCAGTCGTCGTATAAAACACTTTGGCCCCGCTTATTTTTTTAAGCGGACGCGGCCTAAAAATTGTTTTAACAGCTCGAAGATTATGGTTGACTTTCTTTATTTCTCGGATAATCTTA
>CAJVYJ010000153.1 GCA_913009475.1 uncultured Actinomycetes bacterium
GTGACACGGAATGATGATTGGCGGCAAGAAGCAGGTGATGATGTGCTTGATATAAATGGTGGAGGGGGGGGGGGGGTGGTGGGGGTGGTTTTTTTTTCAAGCAGAAGACGGCATACGAGATATATCAGTGTGACTGGAGTTCAGACGTGTGCTCTTCCGATCTGGTTTAGCCGAGAGCGTTGCGGTGGCCAGAGAAGAAATATCAAGGGGCGAGACATATTCACTTGATGAAGTCTTTGGCAAAAAATGAGCGAATGGGAGATTCGTCTAACTAAACAAGCAAAAAAAGACATTGACTCTCTTACTCCAAAGCTCAGACAAAAACTTTACGATATTTTAGTAAATAGTATAGCTGAACATCCTTACGCCGGCAAAAGATTGCTGGGAGACTTAGCCGGTAGCTACTCGATTAGGTTGAATTATAAAGACCGAATTGTTTACAGTTTTAACGAAAAAGAAAAAATTATTTTTATTGAACGCGCACGAACTCATTATGGCCAATAAAGCGATAATATAGTTGGTTCTACGATTAATATTTGTTAAGCTTATTAAAATTATTCTGGTTGGAGTATATATAAAGCATGCCAATTCTTAAAGCGGAAAAGCTAACTAAAACGTACGGGCTTGGTGAAATCAAGGTCCACGCGCTGAAGGCAGCTGACTTATCTATTGAAAAAGGTGAGTTCGCGGCCATTATGGGGCCCAGCGGCTCCGGCAAATCAACGCTGTTGCATCTGCTGGGCGGCTTGGATACTCCCACCAGCGGAAAAATTATTCTGCAAAAAAAAGAGATATCAAAGCTCAACGACAAGCAACTTACCTTGACGCGCCGCGAGAATATCGGTTTCATCTTTCAGTTTTTTAATCTCCTACCCACACTGACCGCGGAGGAAAACATTGCTCTGCCGCTGGTAATTGCCGGCAAACACCAAAAGAGCTATCAAGAGAGATTGGATATGCTAATAAACTTGGTGGGGCTGGAAAAACGCCGGCGCCATCTGCCGGACGAGCTTTCCGGCGGCGAACAGCAACGCGTAGCTATAGCCAGAGCTTTTATAACGGAACCCGCGATTGTCCTGGCGGATGAGCCAACCGGCAACTTGGACAGTAAAACCGGCCGCGGGATATTAAAACTGCTAAAACAATCCGCCAAAGAATTAAATTATACAGTAATAATGGTTACCCATGACCCTGTCGCCGCTTCTTATGCCGATAGAGTAATATTCTTGCGAGACGGCGCTATCTTTAAAAAAATTACCCTCGGGGGTGAAGATGATACAGCGGTTATCATCGCTAACCTTAAGGAACTTGAGGCGTAAAAAAGCCCGTTACGCTCTAACCACAATCGGTATTATCCTAGGCGTTGCCGTTATTCTCGGTATAAGCATAACCAATCTCAGCACAGTATCGGCCTTTAAGGATACTATCGATTCCATCACCGGTAAAGCTGACATTCTCATAAACCCGCCTACAACCGCCGGTTTTTCCGAAAAGTTACTGGAGCGAGTGCGTCAAACTAAAGGCGTTGAGATTGCCAATCCCGGCATCTCCCGCGGCAGCCAAGTTTTAAATCGTAAACATAAACCGGCTTTGGAAATTGTCGGCATCGATCCGGCCGTCGACCGGCAACTACGAGATTATACTGTTGACTCAGGCCGGTTTCTTAAGTCTGACGATAAAAATGTTCTCCTGCTGGGAGGGAGTTTTGCGGATGAGCACGAGTTAAAATTAAATGACCGGATAGTTTTGGTAACTAATAAGGGTAAACGCCGTTTTAAAATCATCGGGCTGTTGGCGGGGGCGGGGGCCGGACGCTTTGTTGGCGGTGATGTCGCTTTTATGCCACTCAAAACCGCCCAAGGGGAATTTAATCTTAAGGGCCGTTTATCATATATCGACGCGAAAATAAAGCCGCGGACCCACGCTAAAACCGTCAAACGACGGCTACGGCAAAAATTAGGGGCGGACATTATTATTGAAGAGCCGGAAAAAAGAGTAGAGGCTATAAGCCAATCTCTAAAATCATTACGAATCGGCTTATCTTTTTTCAGCGCTATTGCCCTGTTTGTCGGGGGTTTTCTAATCTTTAATACTTTTTCCATGGTTTTGGTTGAGCGTACGGTCGAGTTCGGTATGTTGCGCAGCATCGGGGCGGGGCGGTCTCAAATCACCCGTTTAGTACTTGGAGAAGCGTTAATTATTGGAGTCGGCGGCTCTGTGTTGGGTGTCGCTCTCGGCTTTGGCTTGGCCAAGGGGCTTTTGTATTTCATGTCTAATACCGTCAATATGAAGATAGCCGTATTCAAAGTACCTATCATTGGCTTGGTTGTCAGCATTGCCGTCGGCGTCATCGTCAGCATAATCGCGGCCCTGCAACCGGCGCTGGCAGCCGGTCGCATATCACCCTTACAGGCAATTAGAACTGAGACGCGCTCAACACAATCCCGGTTGAGTTTCCGACTGACGGCAACGGCTCTGATCGCTCTGATCGCCGGCGGCGTGGTTTCATTGGCGCCGAATTTATTGGGGCAGGTGCCGGGCAGTCTTGTTAATCAAGCCGGTGCCTTATTATTACTCTTGGGTTCGGCGCTGTTGACACCGGCACTGGTTAAACCGGCAGCGGTCCTACTGCGGCGGCCGGCTGAGTTGTTGGCCGGCATAGAAGGCCGTTTGGCAACTGATAATTTAGGACGCTCACGCGGTCGAACCGCGGCAACCGTCAGCGCCGTGATGATAAGTCTGGCGATGTTAATAAGTGTCGGCGGTATGACCACCAGTTTTAAAGATAGCGTCAATAAGTGGGTCGACCGCTCACTGGGCGCCGATATTTTTATTTCCGGACAACCCAGCGATTTATCCTTTAAGCAAAACCTGACCAATAAAATCAGTAAAGTACCGGGTGTAAAGTTAGTATCTCCGGTGCGATTCTTTCGTGTTCGCAGTGGCAACGATTGGTTCATGTGGCGAGCTATCGAGCCGAAGACTTTCCAAAAAATGGCGACACTGCAATTTACTAAAGGCAATAAGAAAAGCGCTTGGCGCCGTTTGGAAAAGAGCAACAATATTTTTATATCTACCGTGCTGGCTAATCGTTTGCGTCTAAAAGTCGGTGATAAGTTAAAGATAAGAACCAATCACGGCGACCAAAATTTTAACGTAGCCGCGGTTACAATAGATTTTGGCGGCGATACCGGCGATGTAATTATCGGCAGCCGTGCCGCGATGAAAAAATATTTTAATCTGACTGACGTTAGCGCTTTTCGGGTGAAGATTAAAGCCGGAGTGCAACCAAAGACTGTCACCAAACGGATTAAACGACAATTTAGCCGGCGATATAACTTTCTTATTCAGGATAATCAAGAGTTTAAGTCCCGAATTAACCGGCAAATCAGCGCTTCCTTTGCCGCCTTCAATATTATTATTTTGATTGCCGTCATCGTAGCTGCTATTGGCATTATCAATACTTTAATGATGAATGTTATGCAACGGCGGCGCGAAATCGGCGTTTTAAGAGCGATTGGCGCCAGTAAGCGTCAAATTCAAATAATAATCATCGCCGAAGCCGCTATCACCGGTATAATGGGTTTTGCCTTGGGTCTGGCTCTGGGGATTTATCTGTCACTCACGATGGTAAGCGGCATGCATGCATTAACCGGTTATGAAATAAGTTATGTTTTTCCTTGGGCAACTGCGCTAATATCCGGGGGCATCGCGGTGGTGTTTTCAACCGCCGCCGCTGTTATCCCCGCGCGCGTCGCCGCCGGCACTAATATTGTGGAAGCGATTCAATATGAGTAGGTGGGAAAAGAGCGTAGAGGGTTGAGGGGAGAGGGTAGGAAAACTGTGAGCGCGTGAGGAGTAAAAGCGTAAGACGTGTAGCGCGCCAGTTCATCTGGCGCCTTATGAGCGTAAAACGTGTAGGGGCGGAGTTTATCTCCGCCCGTGAAGACAATTACAGCCTTGGGGTAGATAAAGGCGCAAGGGTTAAAGGCCTCAGGTTGGCCGGTGGATCCCCGATCGGAGTCGGGGATGACAGTGGAAAGGCTCGAGAACTGACACTTCTTGTCATTCTCAGCTCTCCTACGTTTGTCATTCTCAGCTTGACTGGGAATCCAGGTAGAGAGATGCACTGGAACTAAGAGTATGTAAAGCATAAAAGGTACGGCTGAGCGTGGATCCCCGATCAGGTCGGGGATGACAAACGTAAGATGGTCGGGGATGACAAACGTTAGGTGAATAGTGGGTAACAAAATAATATGAAATGATGTAGGGAAGGGCCTTGCGTCCGCCTGGAGAAAGAAAAATATTGTAGAGACGTTGTATGCAATGTCTCTACCGCCGGGAGATTCTTCAATTTAAAAAAGTAAACCGCAATAAGTGTCAGGTTAATTCATGATTGAGAAAAAAAATCAAAGCCCACGATTTAAAGTACCAATTATATTTATACTTTTTTTGGCTTTGGGTTATTTAATTAAATATCAGCCGATAATTAAATATGATATTATAATCAGCCGGGCTCTGGCTGTTTACCGGCCGGCTTGGCTAACTTCAAACATGATATTTATTACTGACTTAGGCTATTTTAAAACCGGGAGCGTTTTAGTTATAGTTACCGCCATAGGAGTTGCGGCGGCTAAACATTATCGTATGGCTTTTTTGATATTATTATCCTCCGCGGCGGCACTATGGGCCGAACTTTTTAAGTATTTATTCGTTCGTCCCCGCCCCAGCGCGGATTTACTCGGCTTCAACCCTATTCACGCCAATGGTTGGTCTTACCCCAGCGGCCACGCCACATTTTCCGCCGCCGTTTATGGATTTATGATT
>CAJVYJ010000154.1 GCA_913009475.1 uncultured Actinomycetes bacterium
ATTTCGATACCGATCCGGGCAGCGATATTGCCGCCCTCTACGGTTACGGCGGCAACCAGACCCGCATCTTTGTCTTTAGCGCCAACCCGGGCGCCAACCAATTTAACGCCCCCACTACTTGGTGGGATTCCGGTCCCGGTAACTGGAATTGGTCGGCTACAACTGTGCTAAACGGCAATGTCAGTGGTGATACAGGTCCGAACGCCTTGGATGAATTACTCGGTTTCTATGACCAAGGCGGTAATACCAGCAGCATTCATAGGTTTGAATAGCACGCCTTAACAGCCAGAAACAATCAGTAAGACCAATCAGCTAAACTATTTAAGCAACCAACCATTCTACAATTCTTAAGAATTGTAGAATGGTTGGTTGCTTATAAGTCGGTAACATTGGTTTCATGTAGGGTTTAACGGTGCGATACAACAACAAAGCAAAAGTACTGGCTTACCCTTGAATTAATGTAAATATTCAATGAAATTAAATGATAACGAGGGCCTGTGAGGGCGGGCATTAGATGTAGCGGCTAGGCATGCCTCGCTCGTGAGCGCGCAAGCTGGGCCATGGGTTCCCCCGTCGGAGTTTATACCGCATACGCTTGTCATTCTCATGCCCTCACGCTTGTCATTCCTCACGCCCTCACGTTTGTCATTCTCAGCTTGACTGGGAATCCACGGCCACCTGTGCACTTACATACCTGTGTTTTTATCACTTCCAGCGTTTGCGGACCTGACATTGTTATTCAGATAGAGCATGTTTTTCCATGGATCCCCGATCAGGTCGGGGATGACAAGCAAAAAAATAAATGTGACAAAAGTGTCAGTTTTGACGCCGCCGGTGGATGCGTAGACTGATATCCTGAGGGTCATCCACGCCTTTAAGAGAAGCTATCAGGCCGAGAAAAGTATTTAGTACCATGGGTTTCATAATTTTATTGAGCGGAATTTTCTTGCCGTCCGCGTATAGGCTTACTTGAGGTATGTCGCGGCTCAGGACTTTATCCTCAATAATATCAACCATTTTTTTGGGGTCATTTAAATCTATAATATTTGGCTCATCCGACTTAGCATCGGTTACGTCGATATCACTGGCCACAAACAAGATTTGTGCTCTCGGGCTAAGCAGTTCTTGTTTACTACCGCGCATAATCTCGATTTTTAATTTAGCTTCTCGCTTGAATCCTTCGGTAAGTATAAGATCAACGTCATAAAAATAACGGGTGACTATCTCGTCCAAGCTTAGTTCGCGCGCTACTTTTTCGTAGACGGCTACTTTATCGGGCGAAGAGATAGCGACCAGGCGCGAACCGGCTTGGCTATGGCGCCAGCTGTCCTTGCCCGGTTTGTCGATATCAAACCCGTGCACGTCATGCTTGACAGTTCCGACATTATAGCCTCTGGATGCCAGTTCAGCCAGCAGTTTTTCAATCAAGGTTGTCTTACCGCTATCGGAGCGACCGACAACAGATATTATAGGGATCATCAGCTAACCAATCTACTAGAAGCGCGGCCGAAAACCCAATCTGCGGCGTTATCCTCGGTCTCGTCTCGGTTACGTAACAAAACTACGCTTCCTCACCTCGACTTTTGTTTGCCTTGCATCTCACGCTCTCGGCCACGTTCTCTTTATTGACCGGCCGACGGTACTTTTTTAGGCCGGAACTCTAAGAACTGGCCTTAACGTCTGCCGGGGGTTTTTCCTTGGGCTTGTCGTCAACTGAGATAGCTGACTTGAGGTCTTCTTTAGATTTTTCATCCAGACCGACACCGGTTTCAATATCTTTCTTGATACCGTCCGCGCTTTCTTTAAATTCGCGAATACTTTTGCCTAGCGCTTTACCGACTTCGGGCAGTTTTTTCGGTCCGAAGATAATCAAGGCGATAACAAGAATTATGACCAGTTCCGGGACACCTAATCCAAACATTTGCTCTTCACTCCTTTTTAGTGGTTTTAGATTAATAACAACCACGATTTAATAGAATAAATTTTAACACAGAATAGCTCTCTTTAACAGTATAAATTATTTTATAACAATCTAATTTTTACTATTTCCGGCCCCTCTTTCACAAGGAGGAATAAAAAAATATTATTCTGAGGCTTACATTTATGGGCCGAAGAATCTCAGTTTTCTGTTCGCCCCTACACATTTTACGCTCTTATCTCCCCTCAACCCTTATAAGGTGCCAGATAAACTGGCGCGCTACACATTTCCCGGCCCACTTTATGTTTGTCATTCCCGACCCCGATCGGGAATCCATGGCCCACCGTGCCTATTAATGCTTTCATTTGTTCTGGTTCCAATGCACCTCTTTACCTGGATTCCCAGTCAAGCTGAGAATGACAAAAAGCGTTAACTTTCACGGGCGGGCGCAAGGCCCGCCCCTACATTTTCACTGTTATCCACGTCCTGCCCCTACACATTTTACGCTCTTATCTCCCCTCAACCCTTATAAGGTGCCAGATAAACTGGCGCGCTACACATTTCCCGGCCCACTTTACGTTTGTCATTCCCGACCCCGATCGGGAATCCACCGATCAACTGCGCTTTTTAAATTCTCGTGGTTTTATCTCTTCCAGTGTTTGTGGGCCTGACAGCTTTATTAGGTAGTGCGTGTTTTTCCATGGATCCCCGATCAGGTCGAGGATGACAAGTGGAATATAGGTCGAGATGACAAATTTTGTTGTTTTTAAATTTAAAATGTCTTATATTGGTAAATACAATAATGTGCCGGTCCCTTTGCTGTCATTAATATAATTAAAAATATTGTTGCTTCCAGCTATGAGATAGCGAAGTAGGGTTGTTTATGTGCTCCAGTAAAAAATTATTAACTAAGTATTTCACTTCTGTATTAATGCCAATTCTAATTTTATTAATTATTTTCTCCGCTCCGGCTGCGGCGCAAGCCGGTAATATTATTTTTTACGGCCACGGATATGGTCACGGGGTAGGTTTGTCGATGACAAGCGTATTTTTTATGTCCGGCGGTGACGACCCCGCTTATAGCGGACCCGGTGGTTACCAAAACATCCTAAAATATTTTTATACCGGTGTTGCTCTCGCCAATATTGACGACAATACTATCATCAGGGTCCAAAAAAAGGACGACACTATCGTCAATATCTCGATGCGTGACTATCTCTATCGTGAAGCTGAGGAACCCGATAGTTGGCCCGAGGAAGGTCTTAAGGCCACGATGGTCGCTATGCGTACTTACGCTTGGAATAAAGTTCTGACTAAGAATTATGTGCCTAACTGGGGCCAAGCCTGGAATCCGGCAATCGACCCGGCGACTAAACCTAATATTGTTGCGGCCGTTAATGCTACCGCCGGCCAGATACTTACTTACGGCGGCACGCCGATAGTTGCCGCTTATTCTTCATCCGCCGGCGGCTACACGGCTGGTTTCGAGGATGCCTGGCCTCAGCAAAACAGCAACGGGAATTGGGTTGGTTCGCCAAGGCCTTATGCCGTACCTAAGCCGGCTCCCTGGGATATGTCATCAGGCGCTAAAAACGCTAATTGGCAAAAGACGGTCTCAGCCGCGACTATAGAAGCGGCTTATCCGGCTATCGGCCGGTTTGTCAGCCTCCAAGTTATTAAGCGGAGCGGACACGGTGATTGGGGCGGCCGGGCAGTGGCGGTGCGGCTTGTTGGTGCCAACGGCTCATATGAGACATCCGGAAATAAGTTTGCTAAAGATATCGGCTTGCGCAGTAATTATTTTACCTTTAGTTATGACTACTCCCACGCGACTATTTCGACTATGGCTTCAAACATGACTCCATTGTCAATGCGGCCAGTTTGGGACAGCGGCATCAATAATTGGGACTGGCGCGCTTCCAAACTTGTAGCGCGTGATTTCAATAGAAACGGCTTTAGCGATCTGGCTGTCTTATATGGCTACGGCGGTTCAAGAAGTATGATTTGGACATTCATTGATAATGGCACCGGCTTTGATTCTCCATTTAAAGGCTGGGACTCGGGCCCCGGCAACTGGGACTGGACCGGCAGTAAATTAGCCGGCAGCGATATCAATGGTGACGGTTTAGGTGATATAGCGGTTTTATACGGCTACGGCGGCGACCGTACCCGCTTGTGGATCTTCCCCAATAATGGTGTGGGCAAATTTTTAAATCCTACTCTTGAGTGGGATTCCGGCCCCGGCAATTGGGCTTGGCGGGCCTCCAAATTTCTCTCCGGCGATTTTAACGGTGACGGCAAAGATGATCTGGCTGTCTTATATGGCTATGGCGGCGACCGTACCCGTCTATGGATTTTTTCCAATAATGGAGACGGAAGTTTTAGCAACCCGCATATAGGTTGGGATTCCGGCCCCGGCAATTGGGCTTGGCGGGCCTCCAAATTTATCTCCGGCGATTTTAACGGTGACGGCAAAGATGATCTGGCTGTCTTATATGGCTACGGCGGTTCCCAGTCACGTCTGTGGGTATTTATAAATAACGGCTCCGGCGGTTTTAACGCACCGGTCGTTTGGTGGGATTCCGGCCCCGGCAATTGGCAATGGCGGGCTTCTAAATTAGTCTCCGGTGATTTCAGCGGTGATGGTAAGGATGATTTGATGGTCTTCTACGGCTACGGCGGCGCTTTAACTAAGAGCTGGCTCTTTACTTCCGGCGGCAATAAGTTTAGTACCTCTTTATTTTGGGAGATCGGAAGAGCACACGTCTGAACTCCAGTCACACTG
>CAJVYJ010000155.1 GCA_913009475.1 uncultured Actinomycetes bacterium
GGTCGGAAAAACCAAACTGTTTTGCCGTCTTAATTACCGCGGGCGTTATTTCGCTTAAATCCCGTCCGGTCAACTCCTCCGCCTCAAAACGGGCGAGCTGGTCTATTTGGTCGATAAACCATGGATCTATTTTGGAAAGTTCAGCTACTTTATCAACGCTCATACCGTCAACCAGAGCTTTTTTTATATAGAATATCCTATCCTGATTAGGTACGGATATTCTCTTTTCCATTTTTTCCAATAAAAACTCATCCTTGCCGTCCGAACCCAAACCAAAGCGTCCGATTTCCAGGGAACGTATCACTTTTTGCAGCGCTTCTTTAAAAGTGCGCCCGATTGCCATTGCTTCGCCTACTGATTTCATCCTGGTGTTCAAGGTCGGATCGGTATCGGGAAATTTCTCAAAAGTCCAGCGCGGCATCTTGACTACCACGTAGTCGATGCTAGGTTCAAAGCAGGCAGGCGTCTCTTTGGTGATATCGTTAACTATTTCATCGAGAGTATATCCGACAGCGAGTTTGGCGGCAAACTTGGCAATAGGAAAACCGGTCGCCTTGGATGCCAAAGCCGAGCTGCGGGATACGCGCGGATTCATCTCAATAATAACTTGGCGCCCATCCTTAGGGTTAACGGCAAATTGAATATTGGAGCCACCGGTTTGTACTCCGATTTCCCGAATAATCTTTAGCGCCGAATCTCGCAGTTTCTGATATTCTCTGTCGGTTAAGGTTTGAGACGGCGCCACGGTAATACTATCGCCGGTATGAACTCCCATGGCGTCAAAGTTTTCAATCGTACAGACGATAACAACGTTGTCATTGAGGTCACGCATGACTTCCAGCTCATATTCTTTCCAACCGATTACCGACTCCTCCAAAAGGACTTCGCTTATCGGGCTTAATCTAAGGCCCGCGGCCACTATCTCATAAAATTCTTCCTGATTATAAGCGATGCCTCCGCCACTGCCGCCCAAGGTAAAACTGGGCCTGATTACTAAGGGGAAACCTATCTTTTCAGCTATGGTGTCAGCATCTTGCAGATTGTAAACAAAATCGCTTTTAGGAACATCGAGGCCGATTTTCCTCATTGCTTTTTTAAATAAACTGCGGTCCTCGGCTTTCTTAATCGATTCCAGTTTTGCGCCGATCATCTCTACCGCGTACTTATCCAGTATCCCCTCCTCAGCCAGGGCGACAGCCGTATTCAAACCGGTTTGTCCGCCCAAAGTCGGCAATAAGGCGTCAGGCCGCTCTTTTTCAATTATCTTGGCGACTATCTCAGGGGTAATCGGCTCAATATAGGTTTTATCAGCAAATTCGGGGTCGGTCATAATAGTCGCGGGGTTGCTATTGACTAATATTATTTCAAATCCGTCTTCTCTTAATACTTTACACGCTTGCGTGCCGGAATAGTCAAATTCACAAGCTTGACCAATTATAATCGGGCCTGAACCTATGATCAGTATTTTATTAATATCATTTCTACGCGGCATATTTTCCTTTAGGCACGGTTCGGCCTCTCTCTATTCCTCATGAACAATCAACGCCGGTCTATCAGCGGTACGAATAACATTTAAAGAAACGCTTCCCAACAGCCATTCCTTAACTATGCCCTTGCCGTGTGAACCCATTACTATAAGGGTAACATCTTCTTCGTCCGCTTTAGCTAAAATCTCACGCAGCGGGTCTCCGATCTGACAGAATGATTTAGTTTTTATCTTCGAGCGTTTGATCTCGTTCTCCACCGCTACCGTATCTTTACGATTTATAGTCAATAATTCCTTTTCTTCCAACTCAGTTTCTACTCTTTTAGTATCAACTATGTGGAGTAGGACTATCTCCTCGGCACCGGCGCTCTTCAGCTTGCGCACATAACTTAAAGCTTTCTTGGAGACAGGAGAAAAATCATAAGGCAATAAAATCTTTTTAAACGTCAGACCAGCCATCTTAGCCAACTCTTTCGCATCTTTTTCCTTTAAGATATCGTAGCGCAGCATCAGAATCGGAACATCGGACTTACGCCCCAGACCTTCCGAGATACTACCGCTAAGAAACTCATCCATTAAACGTTTTCCGCGTGAGCCGGTTACTATCAGCGATATATTATTTTTTTCCGCTTGTTCGAGAATTTTGTCGATAGGCTCACCCTCAACCATTATGGTCTTGGCCTTTATCCCATTATCTTCATATATTTTAGCCCTTTCGGCTAATTTTTCCGCTATACCCGCTTTTATTTTCTCAGACACCGGAAGCATCAGCGCCTGGCCGACATCGATTACATGAATCAACACTACTTCGCGTAAACCCAGAGATTTAAGGCCTAATGAGTAATGTAATACCTGGTCGGCCTCGTCGGTAAAGTCAGTGGGGATTAGCGTCTTTCTAAACATTTTTCCTCCTTTTAAAGGCTTTGATTAAGTTAATATATTCATTAAATAAGTACCGCGAATCATGGGGACCCGGTGCAGCTTCCGGATGATATTGGACGGAAAAAGCGAACAACTCAGGCGCGCTAAAACCTTCCAGGGTATTATCATTTAAATTTATATGAGTTACATTGGTGCTCTTCGGCAAAGATCCGGGTTCAACGGCAAAACCATGATTTTGAGCCGTTATTTCTACCTTGCCGTTACGTAAATTTTTTACCGGATGATTAGAGCCGTGGTGCCCGAATTTCAACTTATAGGTCTTGGCCCCCATGGCTAAAGCCAATAGTTGATGGCCAAGACAGATGCCGAATATAGGCAACTTGCCCAATAAATTCCTGATTTCCGCGATAGCGTAACTAACGGCCCGCGGATCGCCCGGCCCGTTAGATAGAAAAATGCCATCAGGCTTAGCGGCCAATATATCCTTAGAAACGGTCGCGGCCGGAACAACTTTTACTTTAAATCCATTCTCGGTAAGGAGGTTTAATATGTGCTCTTTAACACCAAAATCAATAGCTATAATATTATAAGCCTTAGGCGACTTACGATAAAAATATGATTTACCGGTTGATACTGCTTGCACCAGATCCAGGCCCTCGATTGACGGCGATTTTTTTACTTCTTCGGCCAAGGTCTTCACATCATCGTCATGTGTCGAGATAACGCCCCTCATCGCGCCTGAGAGTCTAATTTTTCTGGTTAGAGCTCGGGTATCTATGCCTTGGATTCCGACTATATTGTGGTCTTTTAAAAATTCGTTCAGAGAACCCTCGGCTCGCCAATTGCTGTAAACATTGGCCCCTTCCTTAACTATAAAACCGTTTAGAAAAGGCTTAACAGACTCATTGTCATGCGAATTGACGCCATAATTACCGATTAAAGGATACGTCATGGTGACTATCTGGCCGGCATATGACGGATCGGTAATTATCTCCTGATAACCTGTCATGCCGGTATTAAAAACAACTTCACCAAAGGTTTTGCCTTCGGCTCCAAAGCTAACGCCGGCAAAATAAGTACCATCCTCAAGAACCAATACAGTTGGAACCGCTTTCAAGCAACTACCTTTCCATCTTCAACGATTACTTTGCCTTGCTTTAATACATATATTATCTTACCTCTAAAAGTCCGGCCGGCATACGGTGTATTACAACTGCGCGACTCAAATTTGCTGCTATCAATCTTAACTTTAGCTTTATGGTTAAAGATAGTTATATCCGCCGGGCTGCCAATATGCAAATTACCACTATCCAAACCTAGAATGTTTGCCGGACCAATAGTTAGCTTAGGCAATACATCGACCAATTTAACCTTACGCTCTTGAGCCGCGCTTATTATTACCGGCAAAGCTGTTTCTAAGCCTATAATGCCAAAAGCGGCTGTTTCAATCTCTTTTTCCTTTTCGTGAACGGCGTGCGGAGCATGGTCGGTAGCGATAGCGTCGATGGTTCCGTCCGCCAAGGCCAACCATAAGGCCTCAATGTCCCGCTCGCCTCTTAAAGGAGGATTTACCTTGTAATTAGTATCATACCCAATCAGGTTTTCATCAGTTAAGCTTAGATGATGCGGCGTTACTTCACAAGTAACATTTATCCCATTACGTTTGGCCTCACGAACCAATTCTGCCGAACCAGATGTGCTGACATGGGCGCAATGCAGATGAGCACCCGTTAATTTAGCCAAAGCTATATCCCTGGCCACCATTATCTCTTCAGCCGCCGCCGGCATGCCCTTGAGACCAAGTTTAGTTGAGTTAAAACTCTCGTTCATTACTCCGTTTCTACTTAAACTAATCTCCTCAGCGTGACTGATAATCGGTAAATTAAACATTTTAACGTATTCCATCGCCGTCCGCATAAGAAAACTGTCACTAACTGGGTTGCCGTCATCCGAGAAAGCGACAACGCCGTTCGCGGCCATCTCACCCATCTCCACCAATGACTCTCCTCTACGCCCCAGGCTAACGGCTCCGATAACTTTTACATCAATCAGCGCAGATGCCGCTCCGGCGACAATATACCGGACAACCGTAGCTGAATCTATAGGCGGACTGGTATTGGGCATGCAAGCGATGGTCGTAAAACCGCCGGCGGCCGCGGCCCGGGCACCGCTGACAATCGTCTCCTCATCCTCGCGTCCCGGTTCCCGCAGATGCGTATGGATATCAATAAAACCCGGACTGACAATTAATCCTTTGGCATCAATGGTCCTTACTCCATCATTTCTCGTGAATTCTTTAACAATTTTGCCTTC
>CAJVYJ010000156.1 GCA_913009475.1 uncultured Actinomycetes bacterium
TTATCCATTATTGCAAGGCGGCATGGCGTGGGTATCGTATGCCGGGCTGGCCGGCGCCGTATCGAACGGCGGCGGCCTGGGAATAATTGCTTCAGGTATGCTGACACCGGATACCTTAAAGGAGCAGATCGAAATCGCTAAAACTTTAACGGATAAGCCCTTTGGCGTTAATATTATGATGTTAAGAGATGATGTTGATGACATATTTCAAACAGTTTTGGACAATCCGGTAGCCGTAGTAACTACGGGAGCCGGCAATCCGGGTAAGTATATTAACGATTTGAAGGATAAGGGCATCAAGGTAGCCACTGTTGTAGCCAGCATCGCCTTAGCTAAACGATTGGAGAGGGCCGGCGCCGACGCTATTATAGCCGAGGGCATGGAAGCCGGGGGGCATATTGGTGAGTTAACGACTATGTGTTTAGTCCCCAGCGTCTCGGAGACTGTCGACATACCGGTTATAGCCGCTGGTGGGATTATAGATGGCCGAGGTGTGGCTGCGGCGTTGATGTTGGGCGCTAAAGGAGTACAGATGGGTACGCGCTTTATCTGCTCCGAGGAAGCCGAGATCAACATCAGAGTTAAAGAGCGGGTGGTTGAGGCTAGAGATAGGGATACAACGGTTACCGGCAGATGTACCGGTCATCCTGTAAGAGTGATACGTAACAAACTAGCCAGGCAGATGGAAGCTTTGGATAAAGCGAACGCTCCGGATGAGTTGATGAAATTGGGTAAGAATTCTTTGCGTCGGGCCATGGAAGAAGGAGATATTGACGGCGGCAGTCTAATGTGCGGACAGGGTGCGGCTTTAGTAAAAAAGATACAGCCGGCCGCGGAGATAATCTTGGATGTAATGAAGCAAACGGAGTCAATAATCAGAGGATCGCAAAGCGTGGTAAAAGATTGAAGAAAATCGCGTTATTATTTCCCGGCCAAGGTTCGCAATATGTCGGTATGGGCAGGAAGATTCTGGATACCTGGCCTGGCGGAAGCTCTATTCTAAGCATAATGCCTGACTTCTTGTCTGAGCTATGTTTTAACGGTCCCAAAAAAGATTTAGACAATACCTTAAACGCGCAACCGGCAATTTTTACCATTAATCTATTATATTGGCATTGGCTGCTTGAGGAGATGGAAGAGATCGAACCTGATTTTGCCGCCGGTCATAGTTTGGGGGAATATACGGCCATGGTCGCATCAGGTATCTTGGAAGAAGTCCAAGCTTTGGATCTGGTTAAAGAGCGCGCCGTATTGATGAGCCGCGCGGCAAAAGAGCATCCGGGTGCCATGGTTGCCGTCTTAGGTTTAAGCGCTCAAACTATAGAAGATTTTTTGAAAAAAATAAACTCTCCAGTGGAAATCGCTAATTATAATTCACCGGGACAGGTGGTCATCTCAGGCGCGATCTCTGATATTAAACTCATCTCAGCACAGCTAAAAGCGCTTAACGGCGCTAAACTGATTCCACTGCCGGTCAGTGGAGCCTTTCATTCTTCAATAATGAAAAAAGCGGAGATGGGCTTGGTGGAAGAATTAAAAGATATAAGTTTTGCGGAGGCACGGTATCCTATCATAACCAACTATTCAGCCCGGCCTGTTTCCGGCGGTGCTGAAGCCAAGGAAGCATTAAGCAGGCAGGTTACCGGCTCGGTTAGGTGGGAACAGTCGATTAAATGGTTAATCGAGCATGATGTCGATACTTTTATTGAGGTGGGACCGGGTGAAATTCTTAGAGGGTTACTAAAGAGAATAGCACCGGAAGCGACGTCTTTTTCCTTAGACGCGTATGATAATATAGATGCCTTTAAGGATGATTGGAGAAGTGCCGGTCAATAAAGAGAACTTGGCCGAGAACGCAGACGGATTAATAATAAGGATAAAATATGATAGATCTATCTAACAAAACAGCTTTAGTTACCGGAGGTTCGCGCGGGATAGGCCGGGCCGCGGCTATAAAGTTGGCCTCGCGGGGCGCAAAAGTAGCGATAAATTATAATGTTAATAAAACCGCGGCTTTACGGGTAATCGAGGAAATCAACGAGATAAATCAAGTCGCGATAGCCATGCCGGGTGATGTGGCTAAGTCGGCTGACGTTAAAGCTATTATTAACGAGACCATCGATAAGTTGGGAAGTCTGGATATTTTAATTAATAATGCTGGTATAACCAGGGATAATCTCTTGATTAGAATGAAGGAAGATGAGTGGAACGCGGTTTTGGACACCAATTTAAAAGGGACTTTTAATTGTATACAAGCGGCGGCAAAAAAGATGATTAAAAATCGGACGGGGACCATAATCAATCTCTCGTCCATAGTTGCTCTTTCCGGCAATTCAGGCCAAGCTAATTATTCAGCTTCTAAGGCCGGAATAATCGGCTTGACCAAAACGGCGGCCAAAGAACTGGCATCGCGAAATATTAGAGTAAACGCGGTTGCTCCGGGCTTTATAAGCACGGAAATGACCAAGTCTATGCCGGAAAGCTTGTTGGAGAATATATCAAGCCGGATACCGTTAGGCAGGTTCGGTTCGGCTGAGGATGTCGCCAACTTAATTACTTATCTGGCTTCTGATGAAGCGGCCTATATTACCGGGCAAGTTTTTGTTATTGACGGCGGACTTGATATTTAAGATAAAATGTTTACTTAATGCTTTAAATTTCTGCTAAAATCGCGAATATAAAAATTAAAGTTATTTAACGAGAGGAGAAATGGAATGGCGGAAGATATTTTTGAAAAAGTTAAAAAGATTACTATTGACCAACTAGGCGTAGATGATGGTGAGATTGTCCTAAAATCATCTTTCACTGATGATTTGGGAGCTGATTCTCTTGATGTAGTTGAATTGGTAATGGCTTTGGAAGAAGAGTTCGATCTGGAAATACCCGATGAAGACGCTGAGAATATTTCTACAGTGGAAGAAGCTGTAAATTATATTGAGGATAAGGTCTGAGATAAAATTTGAATGAAAATACTATTTTCCCGAAATTAAAAATAGGCAAATTAGAAGCTGACTTGCCTATTGTCCAAGGCGGAATGGCTGTACGCATCTCGCTTGCTCCTTTAGCGGCGGCTGTCGCCAATGAAGGCGGTATAGGTTTAATTGCGGCTTCGGGCATAACGCCTGATGAATTAGTCAGACATATTCGGCAGGCGCGCGAGTTGACTAAAGGGATTATCGGTATCAACGTAATGGTCGCGGTACGCGAATTCGCCGATCTTGTTAAAGCGGCGATCTCTGAGAAAATCGATTTGGTCGTGGCGGGAGCGGGATTTTCCCGGGATGTTTTTGGTTGGTGCAAGAATGCCGGGGTAACGGTAGCGCCCATCGTCAGCAGTGAAAGGGTAGCTTCATTGGCGGAAAAATTCGGCGCGGATGCCATAGTCGTTGAAGGTAAAGAAGCCGGCGGACATCTTGGCACTGATGAATCACTAGCCAGCCTGCTCCCCCGTATCTTGAAAAAAGTAAAAGTGCCGGTTATCGCGGCGGGCGGGATTATTAATGGCCGGGACATATATAATATTTTAAAAGCGGGCGCTAAGGGAGTTCAGATAGGCACAAGATTTGCTATGAGTAAAGAATCATCAGCATCCGAGGCAATGAAGAAAGTATGGTTAAGGTCGACCGGCAGCATTATCACCGGCATGAGTCCAACCGGTATGCCGAGTCGGGCTGTTGATACGACGGACATAGAGGCTATGCCCAAGGTCGGTAACCGCAATAAATGTGTAAGATGCTTGAAAAATTGTTCTCACCGTGATGAGCAGATCAAGTTTTGTATCATAAAAGCCTTGGAAAACGCGCAAGAAGGCGCGATTGACGACGGCTTGGTGTTTTGCGGTGAACGCATAGGTGAATTGCATGATATTATTTCCGTTAAAGAAATAATGGCTCGATTTAAGAGGGAGTATATGTCCGTGGTAAGGGAAGAAGAAGGGGTAAAACCTTGTGCCGGGTAGTCATTACCGGTCTAGGTGCCGTGACACCTATCGGCAACGATAAAGATACTTTTTTTGATTCATTGATAGCGGGAAAATCCGGTATTGCTACAATCACCAGGTTTGATGCTGCCGGCTATTCAAGCCGGATTGCCGGAGAAGTAAAGAATTTCGATCCCTCGGATTTAATTAAACCTAAAGATAGACGTCATATTGATAGATTTGCCCAATTTGCTGTTTACGCGGCCGATGAGGCCATAAAAGACGCACAGCTTATAATCGATGATAATAACTCCGAGCGGGTTGCGGCAATCGTCGGCTCCGGTATTGGTGGTCTGGGGACATTGGAGAAACAACTTGAAATCCTCCATAAATATGGGCCTAAACGCGTTAATCCCTATTTAGTGCCGATGATGATCTCCGATATGGCCGCCGGACAGATATCGATTTATTTTGGCGCTAAAGGACCGAATTGGTCTCCGGTCAGCGCTTGCGCTACCGGTACCCACGCTATCGGGGAGGGTTTTGAGATAATAAGATCGGAAGAGCACACGTCTGAACTCCAGTCACACTGATATATCTCGTATGCCGTCTTCTGCTTGAAAAAAAAAATTTTTTATTCTTCTCTTTTTTTCTTTTTTTTTATCTTTTCTTTTTTTCTCTTTTTTCTCTCTCTTCCTCTCCCTCCTCACTTTTTTCCTTTTTCCTCCTTTCCATTGCTAC
>CAJVYJ010000157.1 GCA_913009475.1 uncultured Actinomycetes bacterium
TTGGTTGCGTTTGTTGCATGGTTGATTGCGAAAGCGTAAAGGGCAAGGGAGCGGAGTGCGTCGAGGCGAGGGGGTAGATAAATGTGCAAGGGGCAAAGGCTAAAGTTGGACGTGGATGACAGTGAAGATGTAGGGGCGAGGCTTGCCCTCGCCCGTGAAGGCTGACGCTTTTTTTCATTTCTCTCTTTTCTAAGTAGGTTAAAGGTATGCCGCTCCAAATATGGGTTGTCGATAGCTACGGTGCGTGGTTATGCTTTCCTTAATCGAATGGAATATGGAGAATCTTAGTTGCTTATACATTATCGTAAGAATGGGATATAATCAAAGTGTCATATCAAAGACTAGTTATAAATAAGGTATTATTCTTATTAATATAAAAGATAGATAAAAATATTAGTCGGAATGGAACGAAGGGCGCAGTTGTGAACTTGATATGAATCGAAGCGTATATAGTATAGGAAGATAATTGGGTGCGTTTGAGAAATTATTAGATAAAATATTAAGAGGAACATCTGATGCCAATATTTCTTTTGTGGGAGTATGCCGGATGTTGAAAAAGTTCGGTTTTGGAACGGATTCGAGGGGATCATCATATTTTCACAAAGGACGGTATTGAAGAGATTCTGAACATGCAACCGCAAGGGTCAATAGCAAAGCGTTATCAGATAAAACAGGTTCGCAATCTCATTATTAAGTACAAATTAAAACCGGAGGACGAAGATGGCAAGTAAGTACGAGATTATAATTTATTGGAGTGCGGAGGATAAAGCATATATCGCGGAAGTTCCCGAACTGCCCGGCTGCATGGCTGACGGAAAGAGTTACCAGGACGCCGTGTCGAATATCGAGTTAATTATCGAAGAATGGATTAAGACGGCAAAGGAGTTAAAACGTCTCATTCCACAACCCAAGGGTAAACTTATGTATGCCTAAAAAGGTTTAGGAGCCTGTCTTGTTGAGCGTGAGAGATGAGAATATGAGAGCTAAAAAGCGAACATGCGCCTCTCGTATTGCTCAGAGGGATGGCTCACATGAGGTGCGATAGCGCCGGATCACATGTTCAAATTGAAAATTTACAACACAGCAGATTGGGTTTTCGGCCGGAACTCTAGGATTTGACATTATAATCGACATATGTAAACTAAAGGTAATAATATATCTTATCTTTGGTTTACATTATGAAAATAAATTATATTTTAGAACTATACAGAAGCTCACAAACAGTTTTTACCGCCAGGGACATCGCCTTAATCTGGCGTGAAACCAACCGTGATAATCTAAAATCCAGAATTAACTACTATGTTAATACCAATAAATTGTTATCATTAAGGCGGGGAATATACGCTAAGGATGAAGATTATAATAAATATGAACTGGCAACCAAAATCTACACCCCATCTTATGTAAGCCTGGAGACCAAGTTAGTTGAGGCAGGCATAAATTTTCAGTATTATCAGAGTATTTTTGTCGTTAGTTATCTAACGCGGGAAATTGTTATCGCCGGCCAGAGATATATATTCAAAAAAATAAAGGATGAAGCGTTGGGGAGTATGGTGGGAATCGACCGGCGGGAGAATTACTCTGTAGCTACCAACGAAAGAGCTTTTCTTGATACCCTTTATTTATATAAAAGCTATCACTTTGATAACCTCAAAATCTTGAGCTGGGATTTAGTATATGAGATTTTACCTATATATGGAAATAAAAGATTAACATCCAAGGTCGATTCGCTTTATCAAGGCGGTAATATTGCTTAACATTCAAACTCATCAAACAATACTGCTGCAAATTTTAAAAGATATTTATAGCGATATCCAAATAGCGCCTATTTTAGGATTCAAGGGCGGTACCGCTTGCTTTTTCTTTTACGAACTTTCCAGATTTTCCTTAGACTTAGGCTTTGATCTGCTTGATGCGAAAAAAGCCGGGGCTGTCTTTGACAAAGTGGGGAATGTCCTGCTTAATTATGGTGATACCAGAGATAAGATGATAAAAAGAAATACTTTATTTTATTTACTTTCATACCAGAAGGGCGCTAATAATATTAAAGTTGAGATATCGCGGCGGGATTTTGGTTCTCATTATGAGATAAAAAATTACTTAGGTATTTCTATGCTGGTAATGAAAAAAGAAGATATGTTTGCCAATAAATTAGTCGCTTTATTGGAAAGGAAGCAACTTGCTAACCGCGATCTTTATGATATTTGGTTTTTCTTGAAAAATAGATGGGATATTAATCAAGGCATTGTTGAGCGGCGAACAAAAATGAATTTATCGGAGTATCTTGGTGATGTTGTTAAAAGGATAGAGCTGGTTAGCGATCGGCGTATTTTAAATGGTTTAGGTGAGCTATTGGATAAAAAACAAAAAGATTTTATTAGGAATAAGTTTAAGCAGGAACTATTATTTCTCTTGGAATTACGTTTGCGGCAAACACAATCTCTATATTAATTCCGGAAAATAATAAGGGGACGTTGGTTGCAATTGTCGCATGGTTGGTAACGAAAGCGTAGAGGGTAAGGGAGCATAAAGTGGGTCGGGAATGACAAGGAGCAAAATTATCATTATTTTTATTTATTGTGTATAATATTGTGTGAGGTGATGTAGTAATGGCGACGAATTTAGCGATTAATCAAAATTTATTAGAGGAAGCAAAAAAGATAGGCGGCAAAAAAACAAAAAAGGATACTGTGAATGAAGCTTTGCTTGAGTATATTCAAAGGCGAAAGCAGAAAAAAATTATTTCCTTATTTGGTCGTGTTGAATATAACAAAGATTATAATTATAAAGCGGAAAGAAGTCGTAAGTGAAAATTCTGGTAGATACCTCAGTCTGGTCATTGGCTCTAAGACGTAAAGAGGTTGTCGACACTAAAGAAGTTGTGTTGCTTAAAAAATTTATCGAAGACGGCGAACAAATATTCTTAATCGGCTTAATTTTACAAGAAATACTTTCGGGAATATCCGCGGCTAAATTATTTAAGCGTCTGGCGGACTATCTTGGTGCTTTTCCTCTAGTTGAATTATCAAGGCAAGACTATATAAAAGCGGCCGACCTTAGGAATGGCTGTGTGAAAAAGGGAATTCAAGCGGGAGCGATTGATTTTTTAATAGCCTCAGTTTGTATAAGCCATGATTTGTCGCTCTTTAGCAGCGACAAGGACTTTCAATCCATTGCCGGTATGTCTGATCTTAAATTAGTACTCTTAGGTTCAAATTCTCAAGCTTGAATTCCGGAGACACCATACTTAATTATTCTGTATGTAATTCCCAGATTGACTGGGAATCCAGGAATAACAGTACATTGGAAGAAATAAAGCATTAAAAGGCACGGTTGGCCATGGATTCCCGATCGGAGTCGGGAATGACAAGCGTGAAGTGGGTCGGGAATGACAAGCGTAAGGTCAGTCAGAAATGTGTAGCATCAGAGCTGGCTCTGATATTTAGCAAAGCAAGCTTTGCAGCTACGTTAATTTCGATTTCCGTTTTATAATTGCGAGCGCAGCGAGCTAAAAAAGCTGTTATTCTGAGCGGGAGGTCCAACTAAGAGCGAATGAGTCTCGTATTTCGGAGATTCTTCGGTCCGGGTAACGATTCTCAGAATGATTGATTAATAAAGTCTTCTCCAATCCCTCCTTAATAAAGAGGGAAACGTAAACCAACTTCAACTTTTCGGTCGAATTTCTAAAGGTAGATAAAATATGCAAAAAGGTATAAAAATTGATAATATATGTTATAATGTTAGAAATTCATACTATTGGAAAAGAAGATAAATATGACTGATATTGTTAAAGTTAAAAAGAAAGCCCAGGTAACGATTCCTAAAAAAGTAAGAGAAAAACTAGGAATAGAAGAGGGCGACATATTGGAACTAAAAATCGAGAAAGAAGCGATTGTCTTAGCGCCACAAATCACCGCCAAGATAGTGCTCGGCCGGGCGCCGGCTAATAGTTTAAAAAAGTTGGCGGGAGTAATTAAAATAGGCGGCGACGCTTTAAAAGAATCAGAAAAAATATATGAAGAATAAAGTAATAGTAGACACAAGCTTGTTTGTTGCTCAAGTCGACAGCGCGGACGTCTGGCACCGGCAGGCGTCCGCGCTAGCGAGCGGTTTTATAAAATATGAAGTACAACCTATTTTTTTCGATTGTGTAATCAATGAAACAATCACAGTCTTATGCCGTCGCTTTTATGAGCGTAAATCAGGTAATGATATCGCAGAAATTTTAAATATTTTTCAAAATAACATAGCGAACGTCAGCATCACTTGGATTTATCCGGCAATAAGAAGATATTTTGCTGATTGTTTGGATTTAATAAAACTGCATAAGGGTAGAGTCAATTTTCATGACGCGTTAATCGCGTTAGCCGCTAGAGAGATAAACCTGCCATTTATTGCCAGCTTTGATCGGGATTTTGATTCATTTAGTTGGCTTACGCGAATTGCCGATGTAAAAGATTTGGTCTAGGGGACGTTGTAGAGACGTTGCATGCAACGTCTCTACTGCTGGGAGATTCTTCAATGACGCTCAAGAATGATCAGGTGGTAAGGGAGGGTCGAGGGTCGATAAGGGCGTGATGGATTCACCCCCACCCCAGCCCTCCCCCGTCCAAGGGGGAGGGAGAAATATGGCTAACTCGCTC
>CAJVYJ010000158.1 GCA_913009475.1 uncultured Actinomycetes bacterium
TTTATATTTGATTTTTTTTTTTAATGATACGGCGACCACCGAGATCTACACTCTTTCCCTACACGACGCTCTTCCGATCTATGCCTTTCCGCGGAAGCTGTCAACCGAAGAAGGAGGTCATCATCGACTCCGTTAACAGTTATGATATCCGTTACCGCCGGCTCGCCTTTAGTTAAAGTTCCGGTTTTATCAAAAATAATAGTATCTAAACTGTGGGCGGTCTCCAGAGAAGCGCCGCCTTTAATCAATACTCCGCTCTCCGCGCCTTTGCCGGTACCAACCATAATTGCTGTGGGTGTCGCTAATCCCAAAGCGCAGGGGCAAGCGATAATCAACACCGCGACAAAATTCAACAGAGCAAAAACAAATGACGGTGCCGGACCAAAGATATACCAGAGGATAAAAGTCGTCGTGGCAATAGCAAAGACTACCGGCACAAAATAACTGGCCACAACGTCAGCCAACCTTTGGATAGGTGCTTTAGACCCTTGAGCTTGTTCCACTAAACGAATAATCTGTGCCAAAGTAGTATCGCGGCCGATTTTATTTGCTTCAAACTTAAAGCTGCCGGTTTTATTAATAGTAGCGCCGATTACTTCATCACCGATCTTTTTAACAGTCGGGATGGATTCACCGGTAAGCATCGACTCATCAATAGTCGAACCGCCTTCCTTGATAATCCCATCAACGGGTATTTTCTCACCTGGGCGGACCAGTATAATATCTCCCAGTTCTACTTCCTCAATAGGAATATCCAACTCTTCGCTCCCACGAATAACGCGGGCTGTCTTAGCCTGCAACCCCATTAAAGTGCGAATAGCTTCCGAGGTTCGGCCACGGGCTCGAGCTTCTAAAAAACGTCCTAAAAGAATCAGAACGATGATAACGGAAGCGGTATCGTAATAAACTTCCGAACCATAGGCGGCGGGAATCAAATTGGTTACCGTAACTACCAAACTATATAAAAAAGCAGCTAAAGTGCCAACAGCTATTAAAGTGTTCATGTCAGTAGTTCGGTGCTTGGCGGAAGCCCAGGCACCGCGATAAAATTGGGCGCCGACCCAAAATTGGACCGGAGTCGCCAGCGCTAATAAGACATAATGATTTTGCAGCCAGGCTGGAACCCAGGGGAACAATTTGGTTAAGCTACCCAGTAAAAGCGGAATCGATAGTATGGTTCCAACTATTAATTTTTGGACTAATTTTCTTATTTCCGCCGCCCGCATAGCTCGTTCTTGGTCCACAGCGGCTTCCTCTTCCGAGACAACAGATACTTGATAGCCATGTTCCTCAATGACTTTGCGGATATCATTAACAGATACTTCCCCCGATCGATATTCCACTATAGCTTTTCCATTGGCGAAACTAACCTCATGTTTATCGACTCCGGACAAATCATCCAGAGCCTTCGAAACAACACCAGCGCAGTGCGGTGAGTCCATGCCGATGATTTTAAACTCTACCTCTGTCTTTTCCGAGGTTATTTTCTTAGGAATTATCAGCTCGTAACCGGCATCCTTTACCGCTTTACCGATAAGTTCGGGTGTGATTACTCTAGGATTAAAACTAACAAAAGCTTTTTCAGTAGCAAAATTAACGCTGGCCTCGTCAACACCTTCTAGTTCATTAAGAGATTTTTCCACACGAGAAACACATGACGCGCAATGCATACCGCGTACCGGAAAAGATGTTTTCTTAAGTGTTTTTTCTTCAACCATCCTATTCACCTTCATTAAAGTTGTATTAAACATACCCCATGTGGGTATATATTAAGCCTCTTCTTCCGACTGTGTCAAGAAAAATTTTAATTATTTTTTTTCTTGGCCGTTAATTTAGATTACGCCACTATAGTATAGTTGCCATAAGCGCATATAAATAAAACTTAATAAAACAATCCTCAGAAGATAGGTTAATTATGGGTAAATAATACGGGCGGTTAATACAACTCTGACCAAGGATACCGCGAGAGAATCAGAAAGCAGCACCTAGAGTCTCAGCGGTTTGGTAGTGGATATCGACAACATCCTCGGTATCATCGGCATAACCACCGGCTAGGACCACAAAAATAGGAATACCCCGTCCAACGGCCTCATTAATAACTATCTCATCTCTTAATTTTAGCCCATTTTTAGTTAGTCGCAGTGTCCCGAGTTGGTCGTTGATAAATGGATCAGCGCCGGCAACATAGCAGATGAGTTGCGGCTGAAAGTGGTCATAAATAGCCGGCACCTCTCGCCGCAGATGCTTAAGGTAATCTTCGTCTCCGGTATCATCGGCTAAACCGATATCTAAGTTGCCATGCTGCTTAACCGGGTAGATATTTTCTTGATGGATAGAATAGGTAAAAACATTGGCGTTACGTCGAAAGATGTACGCGGTGCCGTTACCTTGATGAAGGTCACAATCGATTACCGCCACTCGCTTTATTCTTTTTTCTTGTTGTATTTTTTTAATGGCAATGGCCGGGTCATGCAGGTAGCAAAAACCCTCGGCATGATCGGGAAAGGCATGATGGAAACCACCATTTAAATTGATGGCTCCGCCTCTGTTTAGAGCGGCTTCCGCCGCTAAAATCGTGCCCCCCGCAGCTAAGAGAAAGAAATCGCGAATCTCACGATTTAACGGCAACTCCGACGTCATCATCTGCTCAGTATATTCAAAATTCATAAAATCACGGACATAATCAGGTAGATGAACAAGTTGCAGCTCTTCAGCTGTCGCGGGCTCAGGTTCCAGAAGTTGGAATTTATTCAGCGTCTTAGTGGCGGCTATTTTGGTGAATAAACGCCTATATTTATCAGTTGGAAAAATATGGTCCCCAAAAGTCGCGTTATATTGTTCAGAATAGACCAGCGCCGGCAGTAAAGACATCAGCTTTATTTGACTGAGGCGACTTGGCCCTTTGCCACTTCAGCCAAGCTATTAAAAGCTTCGGGGTCATTTACCGCCATCTCAGCCAGCATTTTGCGATTAATATCTATATTTGCCGCTTTTAGGCCGCTTAAAAACTTATTGTAAGAAAGTCCGTTCATTCTGGCGGCCGCGTTTATTCTTATAATCCAAAGACGGCGAAATTGGCGTTTTTTTGTCCGTCTGTCGCGATAAGCGTAAGATAGTGAATGCAGTAATTGCTCATTAGCGGCTCTAAAGGTCACGCTCTTCGCGCCGCGATAGCCTTTGGCCATCTTCAGAATTTTTTTATGCTTTTTTTTGTTTATTGTTCCCCGTTTAACTCTTGGCATCTTAACTCACTCCAATATTTTATCTACATTATTCAACTTGTATCTCACACTTTCGTTAATGTTCTCTTTATTAACCGGCTACCGGTACTTTTCGGCCGGAACTCTAGAAGTCTTACGTATTTATTTGGCGATCATTTTTGAGATATGCTTATGGTCGGCCTTGGAAACTAAGGTTGATTTACCTAAATTACGTTTACGTTTAGGCGACTTTTTCTCTAATATATGGCTTTTAAACGCTTTTACTCTTTTTATTTTACCGGTGCCGGTGCGTTTAAATCTTTTAGCGGCTCCCCGATGAGTCTTCATCTTCGGCATTAGCTTCTCCTTTTTTCTTTCTGATCTCAGCCATTATTTCCGGCAGAGGCGAAAGCATAGTTATCATATTACGACCATCCAGTTTAGGCATTGAATCCATTGTGCCCAGTTCTTTCACATCTTCGGCTAAACGCTGGAGTAGCTTACGGCCCAGGTCGGTGTGGGCCATTTCTCGCCCTCTAAACATGATCGTTACTTTGACCTTCGCTCCCGCTCGTAAAAATCGGACAACATGTTTCTTTTTGGTCTCAAAATCGTGAATTTCGATTTTTGGCCTGAGCTTTATCTCTTTAATAACGATAGTCGATTGGTGCTTTTTTGCCTTTTTTGCTTTTTGTGTCTGTTCATACTTGAATTTACCGTAGTCCATAATACGGCAAACAGGCGGATTAGCGCTTGGGGCTATCTCTACCAAATCCAAGCCAAAATCATCAGCAATTTTTAGAGCGTCTTTAATATTGTTAATACCTAACTGCGTACCGTCCGGATCAATCAAGCGAACCTGTGCGCTTCTAATACGATCATTTATTCGAACATTAGTTTTTTTTATCTAGCTTCACCTCCATTGACAAGCTTTTCTAATAAAAAAAGGGTAGCCAACAGCCACCCATAATATTACCCATTTAACCTTCGCGGCAACTGGATTTATAAAAATAGCGCCTAAAGGTGAGAAGCGGCCGGCCTCTGCTTTGCTATCGACAAAGTATAACTAATACTTATTGAATTGTCCAGTATTACTATTATTCGGAACACCATACTTAATTCATGAGCGTTAAACGTGTAGGGCGGGCCTTGCGTCCGCCCGTGGAGTGAAAGGGTAGAGGGGAGATTGCGATATAATTAATTAAAAAGGCCCAGGGGGAGGGGGCAAATCTTCTAATTCGCCCCCCAAGGGGGTGGGCCTTAATCGCCAAATGGCGAAAATTATACAAAAACATACAAAAATACAACTTATGGTTTATAACATATCATCATGAAAATAAAAGTAAATAAATATTACGTAAAAGGTTTGATTAACCCAACAAGCAGCTTGTTTAGCTCTTTAAACGGTAAAATACGAA
>CAJVYJ010000159.1 GCA_913009475.1 uncultured Actinomycetes bacterium
TATATCTGTGTTTTTTTTTTTTTCAAGCAGAAGACGGCATACGAGATATATCAGTGTGACTGGAGTTCAGACGTGTGCTCTTCCGATCTGCTGACTTAGTCGGTAAATTAGAAAAAGGCATACCGGAGGACGATCCGCGCAACGCGGCTGTAATCGCTGACAACGTTGGCGATAATGTCGGTGATTGTGCCGGTATGGCTGCCGATCTGTATGAATCGTATGGGGTGATAATGGTTGCCTCGATGATTTTGGGTCTAATCGCGTTCCCTAAGAGTTTTATTGGCATAATGTTTCCCTTGTTCGCTATGGCAGTTGGCGCCTTGGCGTCGATTATCGGTACTTTGGTAGTTAGGGCTCGCAGTGAGGATGAGAGCGCTATGAAGGCGATTAACCGCGGTTTTTTCTTGGCGGCCATACTCGCGATTGCGGGTGCGTACCTGGTTTCCGTCTATTATGTTCATGATTTACGCGTTTTTTGGTCGGTTGCCACTGGATTGATCTTAGCGGCTTCTATCTCTGTGCTGACTGAATATTATACCTCGTATACAAAAAATCCTGTGCAGGAAATTGCCCGGGCCTCAAAAAGCGGACCGGCAACTGTTATTTTAAGCGGTATCGCTTCCGGCATGGAGAGCAGCGTTTTTGCCGCTATCGCTATCGCTATCGCTATTTTTTCAGCCATTATAATTGCCGGTGGTGACGGTAAGTTTGTTCTATACGGCGTTTCCTTGATCGGCATAGGCATGCTCTCGATCACCGGAATAATTGTTTCCATGGATACCTTTGGTCCGGTAGCCGATAATGCCAATGGCATATTTGAGATGGCGGGTGAGACTGATAAAAAAGCGCAAAATATCATGGCCAACCTGGACGCTGTCGGTAACACCACCAAAGCTATTACCAAAGGTTTTGCAATCGCCTCAGCGGTTATTGCCGCCATATCATTATTTGGTTCTTTCTTAGCGATCATGGGCAAGGGCGCTCATATAAGAATCGATCAGCCGGCGGTATTTGTCGGCTTACTAATCGGTGGGTCCGTCCCTTATCTCTTTAGTTCATTAACTATTAGAGCGGTCGGTCGTGGTGCGATGGCAGTTGTAAAAGAGGTTAGGCGTCAATTTAAAGATATTCCCGGGATAATGGAGTATAAGAATAAGCCTGATTACGCCGCGGTTACGGATATAGTTACCAAGACAGCTTTAAGGGAGTTAATTGCGCCGGGATTATTGGCCATTGTTACACCTATAATCATTGGCCTGGTATTTCACGCCGAGGCTCTCGGAGGGTTTCTAGCCGGGGCGATATTGTCGGGTCAGTTGTTGGCGGTATTTATGTCAAACGCCGGCGGCGCCTGGGACAATGCCAAAAAATTTATTGAAGACGGCAATTACGGCGGCAAAGGTTCGGAGGCCCATTATGCCACTGTTATTGGCGATACCGTAGGCGATCCTTTCAAGGACACTTCGGGTCCCGCGCTCGATCCGCTAATAAAAGTCATAAACTTAGTGTCTCTGCTTATTGCTCCCATAATCATAAAGTTCTCTAAGCTTAATTGGACTATAGGTATTATTAGCGGCATAGGCTTAGCACTGATAATTGCCGCCATATGGATAAGCAAAAGAGATTCTTTTGGCGCGGACGAAAAAACAGCCGACGAGGAAGAGATAGCTTTCCAAGAAGCTTAAATTAATCGTGTGACAAACAAACTTCATCTTTATATTAATGGAACGATTTCTATTTACATAATCGTCGGTGATGGTAGAATAATCTTTTAGTTAATTTATCTGGTGAGGTAATTATTTGAATATAATTGTTTGCATAAAACAAGTACCTGATACAACCCAAGTAAGAATAGACCCTAAGACAAACACCTTGATTCGGCAAGGAATTCCCACGATTGTCAATCCCTATGATCTGCACGCGCTGGAAGCGGCGGTAGAGTTAAAAGAAAACCACGGCGGTTTTATTACCGCTTTAACGATGGGTCCCCCGCAAGCGAAGGAAGCGCTTAAAGAAGCTATATCCGCTGGTTGTGATGGTGGTGTGTTACTAACAGATAGAGCCTTCGCCGGTTCGGATACCTTAGCGACCAGTTATATACTCTCGGCGGCGATACGTCGTCTTGATGCCGACAATAAAGTTGATTTAATAATTTGCGGACAACAGTCTATTGATGGCGATACTGCTCAAGTGGGCCCGGGCATTGCCCAAAGGCTTAACTATTCCCAGCTGACCTATGTCTCCAAGATCAGGGAGATGGATATCGAGCTGGGAAATGTTATTGTCGAGCGACGTTTGGAAAACGGTACGCAAGTTGTTTCGGGACGATTACCGGCATTGATTACAGTCGTTAAAGAGATCAATGAATATCGCTATGCATCATTAGCTAACTTAATCAAGGCTGCCAAATTCGAGCCTATCATCTGGAACCAAGAATATCTCAAATTAGATAAAAGCAGAATAGGTCTCAAGGGTTCGCCTACCACAGTGCGACGGATTTTCGCACCGCCGCGCAAGAGCAGCGGAGAGATTGTTAATTATAAAAGCGAGAACTCACGAGAGATAATGAAAAGCATAATCGATATTATTAGTAAGGTTAGGCAATGAGCGACAATAAAGAGATTTGGGTATTTATTGAACAATATCATAATGAGGTCGCTGATGTCAGTTGGGAGCTCTTGGGCGAAGCGGCCAAGCTGGCGCCGGCGATTAAAGCCAAGACCGCGGCCATAATACTGGGTAAAAATATTAATACGTTCGTAAAAGAGACTATTGCTTACGGAGCTGATAAAGTATATACGATTGACAATCCTATCTTAGGAGATTATCAAACAGAGACATACAGTAAAGCATTCTTAAAATTAGCAAAAAAATATAAGCCGGAAATAATTCTGCTGGGCGCCACGATTACCGGCCGTGATTTGGCGAGCGCTGTAGCGACCAAGCTTGAGACCGGCCTAACCGCGGACTGCACGGCTCTGGAGATAAACGAGGAAACGAAATTTTTGTGGCAAACTCGGCCGGCTTTTGGCGGGAATGTTATGGCGACAATAATATGTAAGCTAAAACGCCCGGAAATGGCCACTGTCAGGCCGAGGGTAATGGAGATGCCGACAGCGGACTTTAAACGCGAGGGTGAAATTATCCGTGAATATTTTACGCTTGACGAAGAGAGTCTTTTGGCCCGGGTCTTGGATTTTATTCCGGCTGATAATACTGACGCAGCTCAAATAGAAAAAGCTGAGATAATAGTCGCGGCGGGTCGGGGAATCGGCAGCGCTGATAATTTTGGTCTGTTGCGGGAGTTGGCGGATTTATTAGGCGCGGATATAGGCGTCTCCAGACCATTGGTGGAGATGGGTTGGATGCCGTATAGTCATCAAGTGGGGCAAACCGGAAAAACGGTGCGGCCTAAATTATATTTGGCGGTGGGGATATCGGGAGCGGTACAGCACTTGGCGGGTATGCGTAACTCAGAGGTAGTCATAGCCATTAACAAAGACCCCGAAGCTCCAATCTTCCAAGTAGCGGATTACGGTATAGTCGGAGACCTATTTGTCATCGTTCCGGAATTAATCAATGCTGTAAAAGCGTTAAAATCTCAGAGCGAGGGCTGATTATTATCCAAAAAAAAAGCAAGAATGAAGCTAACCAAAATGGAATAAAATTCGATTCGATTGTTGTCGGAGCCGGTCCGGCCGGAACGTCGGCGGCGCTTAAAATGGCCAAAGCCGGGTTAAAAGTCGCGTTAATCGAGAGGGGGTCATATCCGGGCGCTAAAAATGTTATGGGAGGGGTCATATATCGCCAAGCCTTGGATGAGCAGTTTCCAAATGTATGGGAAGACGCTCCATTAGAGAGATATATTATCGAACAGCGGTACTGGATACTCTCACGGGATTCAAATATTTCCATCAGTCATCGAAGTGAAAAGTTTACCAAAAAACCCTACAATCGCTTTACAGTGCTAAGGGCCAAATTTGATGCTTGGTATGCTAAACAAGCAGAAGAGGCAGGTGCTTATTTAATTACCAAAACCGTAGTCAAGGACATTATCTCTTGTGACGGGCAAGTTATCGGCGTTTCTACCGATAGGCCTGACGGCGATATCTTTGCCGATGTGGTCATCTTGTGCGATGGCGCTAATTCTCTGTTAGCGGAGAAAATCGGTCTGCGTTCTAAGATCAAGACTAAAAATTTAGCGTTGGCGGTCAAGGAGATAATTCATATGCCGCGCGGCAAAATCGAGGACCGCTTTAACTTGGAGAGTGATGAGGGCGCCACCATAGATATCTATGGCAAAGTTGCTCGCGGTATGCAGAGTACAGGGTTTATATATACAAACAAAGATTCACTCTCAGTCGGCATCGGGGTAGTCTTGTCGGATTTAGTCAAATATAGGGCTAAACCTTATGAATTGCTTGAAGAGATGAAAAACCACCCGGTGATCAGAAGAATAATAGCTGGTGGTGAGCCCAGAGAATATTTGGCTCACATGATACCGGAAGGCGGTTAAGATCGGAAGAGCACACGTCTGAACTCCAGTCACACTGATATATCTCGTATGCCGTCTTCTGCTTGAAAAAAAAAAAAAAA
>CAJVYJ010000160.1 GCA_913009475.1 uncultured Actinomycetes bacterium
CGGACAACTCAAACTGTCGTCGGCGGCTCCAACCCCGACCAGCAACTCAAAGTTATGTTTACATTTTTGGCAATGATATTCATATAATGGCACAATCTCACCTCATTAGACCTAAATAATTTTATCATCTTTGAAGTCGACTAACAAATTTATCGAACTATACCTCTTTAATAATCAGAGCAAGCTCTGACGCTACATATTCCCAATCTTCACGGGCGGAGATAAACTCCGCCCCTACACACCTCACACCTCACACCTCACGCTTTTATTTGACAGCCGTAAATTACTTGTTATAATGGTAACATTTGAACAACTGTGCAAATGAGGTTAAAAATGGTTATTAGAGATAAAATCGCAGCTGATACCTGCGATGTATATTTTGTTGATGAGAATAAAGTTGGAGCTGTGCAAAAATTACTCGAGTCGATCGTGGTCTTTAGCGAGCTGGCGGAGCTTTTTAAAGTTCTTGGCGACCCCACCAGAATAAAGATTATTTATATCTTATCCGTGGAAGAATTATGTGTTTGTGATATTGCCGGCGTATTAGGCTTAAGTGTTTCGGCTGTCTCTCATCAGTTGCGGACACTGCGAAATTTAAAGCTGGTTAAATTCCGTCGGGAAGGTAAGATGGCCTATTATTCTCTGGATGACGCTCATATATCTCAACTTTTTAATCAGGGCCTAGAACATATCAAGGAGTAAAAGAAGATTTATGAATAAAAATAATGTTGACAAAAAAGAGATAGATATCAGTTTTAAGATTGCGGGCATTGATTGCGCCGAATGCTCGGCTCAGTTAGAAAAATCTATCAAAACGCTACCGGGAGTAAATTCAGCCAAAATCAATTTTGCTGCCTCCAAGCTGGATTTGAAGATCAGCGGCTCCACTGACCTCGATAATATTAAGAAACAGATAGAAACGTGGGGCTATACGGCTGAGGAAGCTATAACCTCTAAAACCGCCGTCTTTATTATCCAAGAGATGGACTGCAATGACGAGGTGGAAATTGTCAATAATAAACTGGCTAAGCTTCCTGACATCATTAACTTCAAGATTAATTTGATGAGCCAAAAATTAAATGTCGAGTATGCTTCGGATAAAATCTCGGCGGATGATATTATTGCTGCTTTAGCTCAGGTTAAATTAACAGCCACTTTCGTTAAAGGGCAAAAAAGAGATGAGCAAAAAGCTTGGTGGCAAAATTCTAAAATAATTTTTCTGGCTTTAAGCGGTGGCATTACCCTGCTCACTTTCATTTTGCAGTACTTAGGGCTACCGGCTGGAATTGCCGCTTTTGCTTACGCTCTGGCCATCATTATCGGCGGTTACCATCCGGCCAAGGCCGGTCTGGCGGCGTTGAAAGTTTACTCACTTAATATTAATACGCTCCTGGTAGTCGCGGCTATTGGCGCCGGAATTTTGGGGTTATGGGAAGAAGGGGCCTTACTGGTTTTTGTTTTTTCTTTGGGCGCGGTCCTGGAAAGTTATGCCGTTGACAAGGCCAGGGGTTCCATCAGGGCCTTGATGGAACTTGCTCCCGGCCAAGCGTTGGTTAAACGTGACTGTGGTGAAATAGAGATCCCAGTCGAAGAAATTCGCCTTGACGATCTGGTGATTGTCAAGCCGGGTGAAAAAATACCGGTTGACGGTATGGTGGCCGCGGGTTCATCGACGGTTGACCAATCACCGATTACCGGCGAATCGATGCCCATAACTAAAAAGTCCGGTGACAAAGTTTACGCGGCCACCATTAACCAGCGCGGCGCCTTGGAGATTAAAGTCACTAAGCTGGCCAAGGATTCAACGCTCTCTAAAATTATCCATTTAGTTGAAGAAGCGCAGACTAAAAAAGCCAGCTATCAGCGTTTTGGAGACAAGTTCGGCCGGCTTTACACCCCTATCATGTTTGGATTGGCTCTCTGCGTAGCTGTGATACCGCCTCTTTTTTTCGGCCAACCATTTACACCTTGGCTTTACAGGTCCCTGGTAGTTTTGGTGGTTTCTTGCTCTTGCGGTATTGTACTCTCAATTCCCGTCTCCGTGCTGGCTGCTATCAGTAACGCGGCCCGAAACGGCATTTTAGTTAAAGGCGGTGTTTACCTGGAGGCTTTAGGTAGCGTAAAGGTAGTTGCTTTCGATAAAACCGGTACTTTAACAATCGGCAAACCGCAAGTTACCGATATTGTTTCTCTCAACGGTTACTCCAAAGAAAATATCCTGGGTATTGCCGCCGCAATCGAGTCAAGAAGCGAGCATCCTTTAGCGGCGGCTATCTTAGCATCCGCGCGCAAGGACAAGTTAACTTTACCGCGAGTCGAGGACTTTAAATCAGTAACCGGGCTTGGTGCCGCGGCTAAAGTCGATGGGCAGTCTTATAAAATCGGTAATCGTCAATTTTTTACTAAACTGAACGACGCCAAGCTTGATAATATCACTAAACTTGATGAACTTGAGCATCAAGGTAAAACTACGGTCATTTTAGGTAATGACCGGGAAATCTTGGGTTTGATAGCCGTAGCCGACCGTCTCCGGCCTCATATCAGCCAAACGGTTGCCAAACTTAAAGATGAGGGAGTTGCTAAAGTAATTATGCTGACCGGCGATAATAAAAAAACAGCTGCCGCTATTGCCGCTGAAGCCGGTGTGGATGAATACTTAGCAGAATTGCTGCCGGACGATAAACTTAAAGCTATAAAAAAGCTTAAAGCAACTTATGGCCCGGTCGCCATGATAGGCGATGGTATTAACGACGCTCCGGCTATGGCGGAAGCCGATATCGGTATAGCCATGGGCGCCGGCACCGATGTAGCCTTAGAAACCGGGGATTTAGCTCTAATGGCTGATGAGCTGCTCAAGCTGCCCGATGCTCTTCATTTAAGCCATCGTATGCTGAAAAATATTAAACAAAACCTTGGCGCTTCTTTAATAATTATCGCTTTCCTGGTGCCGGCGGCTTTGTTGGGGAAAGTCGGGCTGGTACCCGGATTACTCATTAATGAAATCAGTTCGCTGATCGTGATTGCCAACGGCCTGCGTCTAATCAAATAAGCATGAACGGTTTTATAGGCTGTGGAGCAGTTCTCTGACTTCAGTCAGGCAAACGCCGGCCGGGCGCTTATTTCTATTCATCTGCTTGGAAATCTTAATGATGCGGTCAACATGGTCAAAGGTAATCGCGGAAATATTGAGTTTTTCCCAGTCAGCGAAATTACTATTTGACCAGCAATCTCCTAAAATATTTTCCAATAATATAATCTCATCGTCACGGAACCGATACCAGTTATCGCCTAAATGATGGCGGATTTTAGCCATCACTTTTTCTATAGCCTGTGACTTACGCAGATTAAAAGTTATCGCTCCAACATCATCTTCATTAACATCAGGATAATTCACCATCTTAACTCCTATGTATGTCCTTACTGGCAAGTGCCTAATTTTAACGCGCTTCTCCGTCTCATTTCGTTAATAACGATTTTTTATTCACGCGCTACTAGTCGCTTCTCTCAAAAGTTGTGACTTTTTGCGCGCCTCTAATGACTTTTTCACTTTCTTTAAGCGAAAAATATCTTCCCGCGCTCGCTCATCCAATGCCATCTGGATAATCTGTACTTGTTCGCGCAGCACCGGAAGGACCGCTTGGTCAAGAGCATTGACTCGGCGTCGGGTTTTTTGAATTTCATTGCCTAAACGGCGTAGCTTGGTTTCAATAGCAGCGATTTCAATTATCGTATCAAGCTCCTTTTCAAATGTTTCCGCGACTTCATCTATGCGACTGCTGACGCCGACTATACTGTAACCTCGCGATAATAGTGAGCGGGATATGCTTGTTTTCGTGACCTCAGGCACAGGTACGCCCATGATTTTGCTGCCGGTTATATCAACCTTGATGTCACCCTTAACAGCCAAGGAAACAGACCTTAAAGTAATGATGCCGTCAACCGCCTTGGCCACCGCCAAGGCGTAGCTTGACGCCTTGGCTTGCTCGTTTAATTTTTCGCTTATATCAAGAACTTTATCCATTATCTTCATGAATTCCATTAATAGAGCGTCCCTTTTCTTTTTCAGCAGGTCTCGCCCTTGTTCAGCCAAGAGTATTTGATTGCGTCGAAATAACAATTCACTTCGTGTCGAATGGAGCTCTTCCATTATCTACTTTCTTTCTTCATCTGTCTTTTCCATCTTGGCCTCAGCCCTTATTTCAGTGTCGCTTGCCTTGTTTTCGTTTATGTCTTTGGCGGCGGGTACGGGAGTCAAATATTTATTTAGGTAAACTTCCTTTATTCGCTTTAGTTCCTCTCGTTTTAATGTAGAAAAAAGTTTCCAGCTGATATCAAAAGTTTTGCTTATGTCCCGGTTTTCCAGCCCCTGGGAGAGATAAATATTTTCAAAATCTTCAGCGAATTTTAAATATTGTCGATCAGACTCTGGCCGGAGAAGCGATCAGAACCGTAGATAATGCGCTCCGCAGACTAAATGCCGAGAGGGCCAATTTAGGTGCTGTGCAAAACCGCCTGGAGAGCACCATTCGCAGCTTGCAGGTAGCTTCTGAGAACCTTACGGGGAGTGAATCTCAG
>CAJVYJ010000161.1 GCA_913009475.1 uncultured Actinomycetes bacterium
CCCCTACACGACGCTCTTCCGATCTGATGAATCGCCTCAACCAGTGGATAATCGCAAATAGTTTGGACAAAAATAGCGCCGTTGTTATGTTTGGGTGTGGCGGTCACATCGACTTGCAAGGATAACTCCTTGCCCTTCATCTTTAAATGGTTATGAATGTCGGCAATTGATTTAAACCAAGCCATGCGCGGGTCATGGATATGATGGGCCTCGTCATTTAAGATCACCAACTCATCGATATCACGGACAATCTCATCCAAATCAACCTTCGATTCGTTGGTGGCGCCTGTCGGCCGCGGTCCGAGAAAATAAGCGCTGGTATCTTCATCCTCAAAACTGGGTTCTTTATTATTGCTCGCATAAACACGATGAATATTAGTCAGGAATATATTGCCGGTCTTTCGTACCAGCCCAATGTTATCTTGAATATGCAGCGTTAACTGAAAATCACTGCGCCAGTCGCGGCCCTCGTAGCCGTTATCGGGCAGTACCGGGTCCTGAAAGAATATTTTTAGGCCGTCGAAGTCAGCTCTGATTCTATCCAACACAATTATATTGGGCGTAATTATCAGGAAGTTGCGAGCCAGGCCGGAATCTTCCTCATAAAGCTTATGGAAATAACACCACGCGAGTACCAAGCTTAAAACTTTGGTCTTGCCGCTGCCGGTAGCCATTTTAATGACAAATCTAAGCCAATCCTCATCAAACATACCGGTGGAGATGGCGCCCGAACTGTCATACTTTAATAAATCAAGCGGATGTTTTACTTTGGCAATCTCGTAAAGATATATAATAGTTTCCAGCGCCTCGCGCTGAGCAAAGTAGTATTGAAAATCAATGGTGCCGTTTATAGTCTCAATAGGATGATTAGTTAAAAACCACCAGCGCAACAGCGCTTTACTGGTACCGCTGACGCCGTTATAATCGTTATTCCGCCACTCTTTTACTTCTTGGCGCAGCTTAGCCACCAACGGCGGCAGCAACTTGCCGTAATCTTTTTCCCGAATGGCTTCATCGGCCGGAAACCAGCGTATATCCGGGTTAAGTATTACGTGTGGATTTTTTGGGAAATCTTTATGTAAGGCCATATATTTTCCTTGTTATGCTATCTTATTGTGGTATATAATAATATGCGATATATATAGCAATATGCGTAATATGCGAAATATATTTTAAGTCTTCTATAAGCGAAAGTCGGCAACTTGGCCGTGATTCGCGCAAGCGAACTAGCTATAGAGGGCTTATTTTCAACTAAAAATATAGAATTCATTTGAATATTATTTATTAATTGTGGTATTATATAGATGGACCGGGGTGTCCCCGATCGGCAGAAGGTCTCCATTACGAGGCTTTTTGTTTTTTTATGGAAATATTTTAATGCCATATCCTATTCGACCCCTTGGCCCTTTTCTTATCTTATCCATAATTACATTAAAAGCCGGATTTGGCTCTGTTGGCTTAAGAACATAACGAGCAATCGGATAAGCACAAAGATCGGCCAGTTGTATGCCGCAATCATTATCCCGCTTTTTCTTAACCATTAAATCAGTATTAAATACTTGCAAGAAACGCCTGCTCTCAACCCTGCCGCTTCCGCGATATAGAAGTTCATTATATCTAGCGCTTATCTGAGCATCTTCTTTTCTGCCCCTGTTTTCAATAATAACGTTAATATTGTGGGGAGAAGAATAATTATCTGTTTCAAATAATATTCGCTCAAGCACAAATGTTAAGGCAATTTCATAAGGATCTCTAGCCAACTTGCCATATTGTTTAATATGCTTTTTCTTATTAATTGCGGAGGCGACAATTTTATAATCAGCAGTAGCTAAAAGACGGTCAACGTCTTTATAAAATCTCTTTTTAATATCTAAATTAAACAATATCTTAAAAGCGCCGTTACATTTCCTGATATCACGGCTATGAAAAATAACATCAAGAGTATTAAAATACTTCATCTTAATATTATTGAATTTGTCGCATACTCTTTGATAGCTTTTCTCTTTAAATAAAAGAGCACACAATACAAAAATTGGAAAATCAGCGTTTATATTACTTAAGCTGTGGTCGCCGGATTCATCCATAAAGAGGTAATAATTACTCATATATTAACCTCAATAACCTTCATAGTGTCGTTGCCGAAGATATCCACGACCTTAACCGCGAGTTTACGCCGTCCGGGACTGACTTCTTTGGCAACACTCCTTAACTCCAATGAGCGGTCTTTTTTGGTGCGAAACGACTGCCACTCATTTTCGAAGATATAATCGCCGGACCAAACTTCCTCAATATCGCCGGCCTCGTTTTTAACTCTTAAAATCTCTTTCTTGCTGGTAAAATCAAAATCCACCGACCAATAGTCAATCCAATCAGTCCATTCCTTAGTCAGATATTCGCGGGTAATAATGCCGTATTTATCTTTGGCGACCTTAATTATTTGGCCGTTATCCACCACCAGCTTTTTACCGCCGTTTTTCAGCCGGGACTCCACTTCCTTTAAAGAATCTTGATTGTAATGGACGGAGAAGTCGGTCAACTCGATAGCAACAGTATTTTTCTTAACAATCGGCCTAACTTCTATATAAGCGACATCGTGAAAAACCACTTGGTTTTTCTCCACCGCCCGCTTATCAAAGACATCGCGGGGAATGTATTTAAGCGCCAAGTCTATGCCCTTACCTTTGGCTTCCTCCTGCATATGGGGGAATAAACCCATCTCAAACTCAAAAGCCAAGATATCGACCTTGGTGATGTTTTTCTCCAAGCATTCATCGACTACCGCTTCCACAAACTCGCGGCTTACCGGTAAGTTAATCGGACCGACGGCCACCAGACGCCCGGCCCGCTTGCCGACAAAGGTCTTAAAGCCCTTAGCGGTTTCAGCTTTATAGGCGCGTAAAATCAGCGCGATAAACGTTTTCTCCTTGCGGGCCAGTTGTTTTTGCTTGGCTTTATCTCTTAGGTCTAAATTTATGCCGATATAATGTTGGCGCTCATACTTGCCAAGGTTTAGTATTTCAAAAGCCCGCCAGTTTTTACCTTCTTCTTTCAATTGCCGCTGTACACCGATCATCCGCTTGCGGGTGGTGTGAATAGCAAACTTACCTAAATCCGAGCCTATCCACTTGCGCCCCAGCTTTTCCGCTACAGCAAGCGTCGTGCCGGAACCGGCGAAAAAGTCGGCCACCAGGTCGCCTTCATTGGACGAGGCTTTGATGATGCGTTTAAGAAGTTTTTCGGGTTTTTGGGTCGGGTAACCGAGGACCTCATCACCAGTTTTGCTTGGTAATACATCAATCCAAATTGATTGAAGTCTTCTTCCTTGTTTCGTGTAATCATCCATGTATTGCTTTAAATAAGGGATCCCTGTTTCAGAGTAATAAATACGATTTTTGCTTTCTAGCTCGTCTATCTTTTCTTGTGAGTAACTCCAATGTCTTAAGGAAGGTGGATTTATCTTTTTCCCACGGAATATTCTTGCTGGCCCGGCACCCGGTGCTGTAATTGGGCCAGCGAAAAAGCGCCTGCCAGTTTCTGTCTCGGTTTGATTAAACCTTTTTCTTATATGATCTTCCGAATGCTTAATATAAATAGGGTTGAAAATCCAAGAATCATTCTTAGCAAATAAAAATATTGAATCATTTATTATCCCAAATCTGCCAGCATCATTATGAGCTCCTGTCCTTTGCCAAACAATTTCATTAAGAAAATGTGTTTGTCCAAATATTTCATTCAAAACAAGGCGGATATAGGAGTTAACACGCCAATCGCAATGCACATAAATGCTGCCGTCTTCGGCCAATAAATCATGCATTAGTGATAGGCGCTCATAGATCATAGCGATAAAACTGTCGGCGCCTTTGCCCCAAGTATCGCGATAAGCCAGTTCTTCCAGCACGCCCGGCCTTTTAGTGAGCGTCTCGCCGCCGACTTCGATATTCATTGAGAAATCAGCGCCAACATCAAAGGGCGGGTCAATATAGATAAGCTTTAGGCCGCCTTGGGCTTCAATCTCCTCACGCAGCGGCCCATTTTTTAGACTGGAAAGGATGAGTTTATTGTCGCCCCAAATCAGTTTATTGGTCCAGCCGGTTAACTGGCGGCCGCGATCGTCATAGTCAAAAAGCGTGCCTTGCAGCTTAATATCTTTTTCCGAGCGCGGTTCATCCACTTGCTCGATTATCTGAAACGGCAGCGCAACATTAGTTACCTCATTGGTTTTGCCGGTACAAACCAGCTCCACCTCGCGCTTGTAGTCAAAAAGTAGGAATCTGTACTTATCCGGCAGGGATTTGCCGGCTTCGATAAGCTTAATAATATCGCGTTTTTCATTATCACTTAAAAGCATGCGCTCATTATACAGCCTCTTTTTTATTTATTAAACCCTTGCTAATCAGTTAGCATTCCGGCGGCACCATACTTATAGATCGGAAGAGCGTCGTGTAGGGAAAGAGTGTAGATCTCGGTGGTCGCCGTATCATTAAAAAAAAAAAAAAAAAAAACTTAAAAAACAAAAATATTCCACTTTTTCCAATGCATGTTGACTCAGTAGTGTCTTACCATTACAGCTCC
>CAJVYJ010000162.1 GCA_913009475.1 uncultured Actinomycetes bacterium
GACCACCGAGATCTACACTCTTTCCCTACACGACGCTCTTCCGATCTATGGAGCCGCCGGTATCCGAGCCTATTGCCCAGATAGCTTCACCGACGGCGACTGCTGCTGCCGAGCCGCCGCTGGAGCCGCCGGGTACCCTGGAGATGTCCCATGGATTAGCCGTAGTCTTAAAAGCAGAATTCTCAGTCGAAGAACCCATCGCGAATTCGTCTAAGTTGGTTTTACCGATAAAGACCGCTTCGGCTTTACGCAATGATTCGATTACATGAGCGTTATATACGGGTTTAAAATCGCCTAATATTTTGGAGGCGCAAGTAGTCGGCACTCCTTCCAGGCAGATATTGTCTTTAATAGCGATGGGAATACCGCCGCCCGACCTTATTTCCTCCGTTCTTAAAACCCGAGCATCATAAGCCTGGGCTTGCTCTTTCACACTCTCGGCATCAATATATAGATAAGAGTTGATGGAATCTTCTTTCCCCGCTATCCTGGCTAAAATCGATGCCGTCAATTCAGCTGAGCTTATCTCTTTAGCCGCCATTTGAGCCTTAACTTGACTTGCCGTTAATCTATAGAGTTCCAAATCATCTTCCTTTTAATCTTTAATGTTAATTTTTTTAACCAGCGCCGCCTGCTTAAAAGGTAACGTGATAGTAAAAATAGTACCTTGGCCAAGCCTGCTTTTAACTTGTACTTTACCATTATGAGCTTTAATTATAGCTTGTACAATACTTAGTCCCAGTCCGCTTCCCCCGGAAATTTTAGAACGGGCCTTATCCAGCCGGTAAAAGCGATTAAATATATTTTTTAATTCATTTTTAGGTATACCTTGACCGGAGTCCTCAACGCTTATTTTAATCCATTTTTTACTTGCCGTCGCCGCTAGTTTGATAAAATCTTGGGGACCGCCGGTATGCACGACCGCATTTTGTAAAAGATTCAAGAGGACTTCCGTCAATTTGTCACGATCACCTCTAAAAATGACTTCAGGTATTTCGCTGATCTCCCACTTACGGTTGGCCAAAGTATTGGCTTTGTTATAAATAGTCGCCAAAAAAATATCTAATTGGATATCTTCGTAAATCAAAAAACCCGATATTGAAGAGCGCGCCAGTAAGAGCAGATTATTTACCAGTCGATTCATCCTATCGAGTTCATCAAGAACTATCATTAGAGCTTCCTGATAATCTTGCTCACTGGGGTCCTTTATTAATTTAAGCACCTCTAAGTGGCCTTTAATAATGGTAATCGGTGTTCTCAGCTCATGGGAGGCGTCGGATATAAACTGTCGCTGTTCGGTAAAGGCAGACTCCAGACGGTCGACCATCGCGTCAAAAGTCCGGGCTAAATGAAAGACTTCATCAGTTGCACCTTGATAGTTGATACGCTGGCTCAGGTCTTCTTTGTTTATCGCATCCGCCACGTCGGCCATACGCGCCACCGGCGCCATAATCCTTTTAGAAACCATATAACCGATGAAAAGCGTCAATACCAAAGCCAGTGCCAAGCTTGTGCTTAAAAATATTAGTGTTGTCGCCAGCACGCTGTTGATAAATGAAAAAGTCTCAGCCGTTTTTATAAAGCCCACCCGACGGCCGTTAAGAAAAATAGGACCGGCTTGAACTCGATACTTATCGCCGTCTTTATCCGTAAAAGTATATATACCGCTTGTATTGGGTGCTGATTTTAGCTTTACGGCTTCAGAATTACTGTAAACATAGCCATCTTTTGTCGAGATTAAAATAATCCTCTTAGCGTTTTTGAAACCCTGAAGATCATTGGTGGAAAAATACTTCTTTGAAAACACAACTAAAGAACCGCTTGAGTTTAAGTTGGCGGCTTTAACAGCCTGGTTATATGCCGCCAGCTCTTCCGTAAGTTCAAAATCAACGACCTCACGCATGCGATATCTGAGGATTTGAAAAACTGTAAAATGGCTGACTACAAAGAAAATCGTCATTAGAAAAAAAGTCAACAACATCATGCGGCCGCGGATACCTTGGAACCAATGCAGCTTTATTTTAGTCGGTGACCACACGGTAACCTGCTCCGCGAACAGTTTCAATAAGCGGCTTATCCTTGCTTAAACCGATTTTCTGTCGAAGATAACGTATATACACATCGACGATATTGCTTTCCGGGTCAAACTCATATCCCCAGACATGGTTTAATATCTGCATCCGATTTACAATTTGATTCTGATGGCGGACCAAATATTCCAATAGAGCGAATTCACGTGAGGTCAGGGCAATCCTATTACCTTGATATTCAACTTCCCGTTTGGCCAGATTCAAACTCAGCTCGCCCGCGCGCATAATATTGGCGTTAACTTGATCTTTACGTCGAAGATGCGCCCGAATACGGGCGGTCAGCTCCTCAAAGGCAAATGGTTTCGTTATATAATCACTGGCCCCATAATCAAAACTGGAGACCTTGAGTTCAAGCTCATCCTTGGCGGTCAACATTATAACCGGCACCGCCGGACGGCAATCACGCACCTTCTTTAGGACCTCCATACCGTCAAGTTTTGGCAATAATATATCAATTAATATTAAATCAAATTCTTGGTCACAAGCTAAGAGTAAACCGCTTTCGCCGTCATGGGCAATCGTAGTGACATACCCTTCAGAACGCAGGCCTTTATCTATGAAACTGGCGATACGCTTCTCGTCTTCGATTATTAATATTCGCATAAGTTTCTCAAAATCTTCATTTGACATATAAACGGCTTCAATAATTGTACGGACGGCATTATTTATTAATCGTTTGGTAAAATAAAGGCTAACGTTATTAAAAAAAAATACCGCCACAGCGTATATTAACACATATAACGGCATCAATAAAATCAGCAGACCTTAATAATCCGCTAATTAAACCCCACCAAAAGAAGAATTAAATCTCTTAAAGCTGAGGCTAATATTTACTGTTCACTCGGCCTCTCCCCCTAAACCCTGAGCCTCTTCTTTTGATGGGGTAAATCATACATATATTTATTTACCTCATGCTATCATAAAGATATTAAATAGAGATTTGAATTAGATTAGAACTTATTAATCTTATATTATTTTAGGCACCTTAAAAGCACCTGATTCTTTTTCAGGTGCGTTGGCCAGCGCTTGTTCTTTAGTTAAACCAGTCTTGACTTCATCTTCGCGAAATACATTTCTCTGCTCAACAGCGTGTGATGTCGGTTCTACCTTAGAGGTATCTATCTTCGCCACCTTACCGGCATGTTCTATTATCTGTCCAAGTTGCGCGGCAAATGTCTCTTTTTCCGTTTCCGACAAATGCAATCTCGCCAATAAAGCTATATGTTCGACTTCTTCTTTAGTTATCATCCCTATTCCATTTCACGAGCGGAGCAAGCTCCGCGGCTACACCTTACCTGTCTTCACGGGCGCCAGATAAACTCCGCCCCCACACATCTTACGCTACTGAAGAAACATTTATTTATTCTACGAGAAAAGCGTCTCGGAGGCTAGAGCGAGCATGGTCTCGCCGGGAGCTAAACTCTCCGAGCGAGGAGCGATGCCGAGAGCCGAGATGCGTTTTCAAATTATGATGCCGGTGCCAGCCCTTATATTCCACTTGTAAGAAAAGGACTGGCTTCGGTCTATTACTAGAAATTGACAGCGTCTTTTCGAGAGAAAAAATAAACGTTTCTAGAGGCAAAGCAAGCTTTGCGGCTACACCTTACCTGTCTTCACGGGCGCCAGATAAACTGGCGCGCTACACATCTTCCTTACTCTCCGCTATCGCCGCTTGGGCAGCCGCTAGACGCGCCAACGGCACCCGATAAGGCGAACAGCTGACATAATCCAGACCCATGTTATGGCAAAACCGGACAGAGGCAGGGTCACCCCCGTGTTCACCGCAGATGCCAAGCTTAATATCGGGACGATTTTTTCTGCCCAACTTCACGGCTATCTCTATCAATTTGATGACACCGGAATCCAATGTTTCAAAAGGATTTTGAGATAATATTTTACGGTCAAGATAACGAGCCAAAAACTGCCCTTCAACGTCATCGCGGCTGAAACCAAAAGTAGTTTGAGTAAGGTCATTAGTGCCAAAAGAGAAAAATTCCGCGTGCCGGCTGATCTCGTCAGCGGTTAGCGCCGCTCGCGGCAGTTCAATCATCGTGCCTATCTTATAATCGATTTTAATTCCGCCATTTTTCCGCACATCCTCGATTACATCGATAGCATCACGGCGTAATATCTCCAACTCAGCGTCGAGAGCGACTAAAGGTATCATTATCTCGACGCGCGTCTTTACTCCAGCCTTCGTCACATTACCGGCAGCCTCCATGATTGCCCGCACCTGCATCTTGTAAATATCCGGATGAGTTATTCCCAGACGGCAACCTCGCAGACCTAACATGGGATTAACTTCAGTCAGATCGGAAGAGCACACGTCTGAACTCCAGTCACACTGATATATCTCGTATGCCGTCTTCTGCTTGAAAAAAAAAAATAACAAAACAAAAAAAAAAAAAAAGAAAGACAACAAAAAAAATAAAATAAAAATACACGGCATGCGCGGTAGCACAATGACGTG
>CAJVYJ010000163.1 GCA_913009475.1 uncultured Actinomycetes bacterium
AAGACGGCATACGAGATATATCAGTGTGACTGGAGTTCAGACGTGTGCTCTTCCGATCTAGAGAGGCGGCTGCGCTCGATAATGTTAATATTTTTCAAGCCGCCACTAAGATAGTAGACGGAAAATTGCTGACAAACGGGGGGCGGGTCCTCAGTGTTAGCGCTCTAGGCAGCTCTTTTTCCGCTGCTCGGACTAGCGCGTACGCTGCCGTTGAATTGATAAAATTTAAAGGCGCTCATTTTCGGCGCGATATTGCCGCAAGAGCGGAGAAGGCTGAGCGAGTATGGGAGGATTTTGTGGCGGAACCATTAGCGGTTGTCATTATGGGCAGCTCTTCAGACGCGGAAATTATGAGCGGCGCGGATTTAATGCTTAAAGAATTTGATATTTCTGTTGATAAGCAGGTAATATCCGCGCATAGAAACGCAAGAAAATTAGCCGACTACATTGCTAAAGCGGAAGCGGACGGGGTGGAGGTGATTATCGCCGGGGCCGGCATGTCGGCTCATTTACCAGGCGCTATTGCCGCGTTAACTACTTTGCCGGTAATTGGTGTGCCTATAGCGGGCGCGGGCCTGGGCGGCTTAGACGCTTTGCTGTCAATGGTACAGATGCCGTCCGGGGTACCGGTGGCGGTGATGGCGATAAACGGTGCTAAAAACGCCGCTATTTTGGCGGCGGAGATATTAGCGCTTAAACATTCGTCGGTAAAAAAAGCTCTATTTGAATATAGGACCAAGTTGGCGGGAGAGTGCTAAGAAGGAGAGATAATCAGCGATGATACCTCGTTATACGCGTCCGAACATGGGCGCTGTCTGGGCAGAAAATAATAAATATTCTACTTGGCTGCCCGTAGAGGTCGCCGCCTGTGAAGCACAGGCGGAATTAGGAGTTGTGCCGCAGGAAGCTGTTAAGGAAATTGCTGCAAAGTCCAATTTTGACGTTGAACGCATTAATGAGATCGAAACTGAAGTCCAACACGATGTCATAGCTTTTCTGACCAATGTCGGTGAGTATGTCGGTCCGGCGTCAAAGTATATCCATTATGGGATGACCTCATCCGACGTGGTCGATACGGCTCTGTCGATGAGAATAAAAGAGTCTTTATCCATAATAATTGCCGGCGCGGTTAAACTCTCGGAACTCTTAAAAGAAAAAGCATTGCAGTATAAATATACTTACATGGTCGGTCGAACTCATGGTATACATGCCGAACCGACAACTTTCGGCTTGAAATTATTGCTATGGCATTTTGAGATGAAACGTAATTTGCTCCGGCTTGAACAGCTAAAAGACGTTGTAGCGGTAGGAAAAATATCCGGCGCGGTAGGCAACTACGCTAATATCGATTCCAGAGTAGAAGCAATGGTCTGCAAAAAATTAGGATTAAAACCGGCCGAGGTCTCAACACAGGTCTTGCAACGCGACCGCCATGCCCAATTTGTAAATACTATCGCTATGTTGGGTTCATCGCTGGAAAAATTCGCGACGGAAATCCGCAATTTACAACGTACCGATATACTGGAAGCGGAAGAACCTTTCGCTAAAGGCCAGAAGGGCTCATCAGCTATGCCGCACAAGCGTAATCCTATTATCTGCGAACGCGTCACCGGCTTGGCCCGAGTCTTGCGCGGCAATTCTTTGGCGGCTATGGAAAATATTGCTCTCTGGCACGAAAGAGATATTTCTCACTCATCGGTTGAGCGGATAATTATTCCCGACAGCACTATATTGATAGATTACATGCTGGCTAAGTTTATTGAGGTCATGGACGGCTTAATTGTCCATGCCGATAATATGGCGTCAAATCTAAATACGACTAAAGGACTGGTTTTTTCCCAAAGAGTCCTGTTATCTTTAATCACGAAAGGAGCCATGCGGGAGGATGCCTATAAGCTGGTCCAAAAAAACGCGATGTTAACATGGGATGAAGGCAGTGATTTCCAAGATAATCTAGCAAACGACGATGAGGTCGGCCAATATTTAACCGCGGAAGATGTTGCCGCTTGTTTTGATTTGGAATATTATCAAAAGAACGTTGACCTTATTTTTCAAAGGATGTGATCACCAATGGAATTTAAAGAATTTTCCGGCTGCCACTTACCGATAATTACACCTTTTAAAGATGATTTCTCACTTGATGAAGACGGTTTGAGAAGATTAATCGATTATTACATCGATGAAATCGGCGTCAATGGGATTGTTCCCTGCGGTACCACTGGTGAATCACCGACATTAAGCAATGAAGAACATGATCGGGTGATAGAGATTGTGGTCGCGGAAGTTGACGGTCGGGTGCCGGTTATGGCCGGCACGGGCTCCAACTCTACCAGTGAGGCCATCGAGCGCACAAAACATGCCCAAAGTGTTGGAGTTGACGCTACTTTGCAGGTAGCTCCATATTATAATAAGCCGACCCAGGCCGGCTTTTTGGCGCACTTTGAAGCTGTGGCCGCTGCGACTGAGCTACCGATATTTATTTACAATATTCCCGGCCGCACCGCTAAAAATATTGAGCCGGAAACTATTTTGAAGTTAGCTGAGATCGATAATATTATCGGTCTTAAAGACGCGGCCGGTGATCTTGGCCAAACTATGCAGATTTTAGCAACCACTAAAAACGGCGCTGATAAATTTTATCATATGAGCGGCGAAGATAAATTAACTTATAGCACTATGTGCCTGGGTGGGGACGGCGCTGTTGCCGCGGTGGCCCATGTGGTCGGTAAGGAGATGACGGAGATGTGCCGGCTGGCACTGGCTGGAGAGTACGCTCAAGCGCGAGATATCCATTATCATATTTTACCGGCCATCAACACCTTGTTTATCGAATCAAATCCGTCGCCGGTCAAAGAAGCTATGAGTATGATGGGGCTGCCGGCCGGCCCGACGCGGCTGCCTTTGGTACCGTTACAGCCCGGCAGTCGGGAAAAATTAAAAGAAGTTCTTACAGCTCTGGGTAAAATATGATAAAAGCGTCCTTTACACAAGGTAAAGTACGAGACATCTATGATCTGGGAGATAAGCTCCTTCTAATCGCGACCGACCGCATCTCAGCTTACGACTCTATATTACCCACTACAATACCTTTTAAGGGAGAGATATTAACGGCGCTCTCGGTTTTTTGGTTAGGACGTCTTGAGGGTGTCTGTCCCCATCATCTTATTTCGACGGATACGGATAGTTGGCCGGAAATTGAATTAGATAAGGATTATCTTAAAGGTCGAACTATGTTGGTAAAAAAAGCGGAAGTCGTTCCAATCGAGTGCGTCGTGCGTGGCTACTTAGCTGGTTCATCGTGGAATGAGTATCAGGCCAAAGGTGAAATTGCCGGTCATAAGCTTCCTATGGGTATGAAGGAAGCCGAGGAGTTTTCTGAACCGTTATTTACCCCGTCGACAAAAGCGGCCGGCGGCCATGACCAAAATATCAGCATCAGCGAGATGCGGGAATCGGTAGGCGAGCGCTTAGCGGAGCAGTTAATAAAGTATAGTTTGTTGATTTATGGCCAAGCAGCCGCCTTCGCTAAAAAACAGGGAATAATTATTGCTGACACTAAATTTGAATTCGGCATAATCAACGGGGAAGTTACCTTAATAGATGAAGTATTGACACCTGATTCATCCCGTTTTTGGTCGCAAACCGACTATGAAGTCGGGAAAAGTCAGATGAGTTTTGACAAACAATTTGTGCGTGATTATTTAGATGAAACCGGCTGGGACCATCAACCGCCGGCGCCGGATTTACCGGATGATATTATCAAGAGGACCAGCGCTAAATATATAGAAGCTTATGAGATGATTACCGGAGAAAAATTTCAAAAGGGGTCAGATCTTCAATCTTGACATTTGACAAACATGGAGGTCGGGTATTGGCTGTTAATTTAAAATGGGAGACGATTAGATGCCGTTGGTTAAGATATATGTAACATTAAAAAAAGACATTTTAGATGTCCAGGGCGCCACAATATTGCGGGCATTGAACTCCTTGGGCTATGATAATGTTGATGACGTTAAAATCGGTAAATATATATTGGTCGATATTGATAGTCGCGATGATTGCAGGGAAGAAGTCAAGAAGATATGCGATCAGTTACTGACTAATCCGATTATTGAAGATTACACTTTTGAGGTGAGCGAATAGTGCGAGCCGGGGTTGTAGTTTTCCCGGGTACTAATTGCGAAGTCGATACTTATAATGCTCTTAGTTATCTGGGATATGATGTAAAATATCTCTGGCATCGCCAAAATGTTGTAGACGGTCTGGACCTGCTGGTGTTGCCCGGTGGATTTTCATACGGTGACTATCTTCGCTGTGGGGCCATTGCTCGTTTTTCACCACTGATGAACGCGGTGGCGCGGTTTGCCGAATCAGGTGGATTGGTTATGGGTATCTGTAACGGGCTTCAGATACTTCTAGAGGCCGGCCTCTTGCCGGGTGCTATGCTGCGGAATCAAAATCTCAGATTTGTCTGCCAAGATGTGTTTTTACGGTTGGAAAACCATCCACTTCCCTTTCCCCGGCCGTGTTACGCCTGACATATTCTAA
>CAJVYJ010000164.1 GCA_913009475.1 uncultured Actinomycetes bacterium
TACTAAACGCGCTAGTATCTCAATCTTCTCTCCTTGGCAACCGGATGTTATTCCGGTAATCCTGCCGTCTTGTTTCAGATATGACGTAACATGAAAATTCTCTCTGAGTTCGGCACCCGCCGCGACCGCGTGACGGACAAGCTGCTCATCAAATATATCACGGCGGATGACATATCCATAAGGGAAAGGAAAATCATAACCGGAAGTTTCCGAGATAATAAAACGACTGGAACTAGATATTATTCGCATCATGTCAATACGATAAAAGTTATTTTCTTTCAGCCAAGAGCCCAATTTCATTTGATGCAATATTTTTACGGCCCGCGGCCCAATGCCGTCACCGCAAGGTTTCGAGCGGGGGAACTTTTTGCTATCCAAAAGTAAGACATCAAGGCCCAGTTTGGCTAAAAAATAAGCGGCGCTGCATCCGGCCGGACCGGCTCCGACGATAACAATGTCCCTAATGTTCTTGTTTTTATTAATCATTTACCTGCTTAATTGTTTACGGAGCGTTGCTTAAAAAATTTTTCCAAAATATTCTTGCTTAAACGATTGCTTATTTGTATAATAACCGCTAATCATCATATTATAAATTGTTTTCCTAAATATATAACTAATAGTCCTGGGAAAACAGTATGGCAAAAGCAAAAAGCCGGGTCAATAATTAATCTAATAGTACAAAACTGTATTTAGCCTATATTGTTAATAAGTTACTTATTTATAAGCGGATATAAAAAGATTTTTCTAACCCGGCTATTGGTTTATTAATATATGTAGCAGTTGTTACAATAAGGGCCCTTTTCTGATATGTATGGGGGGGAATAAATTATGCCGCGACATCTTTTTGATCTTAATAATTTAGTAATATTTTTACTTATCGGTTCCGGTTTTGTGTTGGCCATGTATATGATGGTTTCTATGCTGGCGCCGAGTGCCAAATCCAAGGAAAAAACCGAACCTTACGAATGCGGTGAAATCATTGTCGGCCAGCCGTGGGTCCATGTTCATATCCGTTATTTTATCTTCGCTATGCTCTTTCTCATCTTTGATATTGAAACCGTCTTTCTCTTCCCATGGGCGCTTATATTTAAAAAATTAGCCCTATTTGGCTTGATTGAAATGTTAGTATTTATAGCCATATTATTTGTTGGCCTTGTTTATCCTTGGAAGAAAGGGGTGCTGAAATGGGAATACTCCATGAGAAAATAAAAAACCCTAATGTTGTAACCATGACGGCGGACAAACTTTTTAATTGGTCGCGCCGCTCCTCATTGTGGATGCTTTTTTTTGGCATCGCTTGTTGCGGGGTTGAGGCGATGGCGGCCGGCATCTCCCGTTATGATTTTGACCGTTACGGCATTATTCCTCGAGCTACACCGCGGCAAGCGGACTTAATGATTGTGGCCGGTCCCGTCTGTAAAAAGATGGTGCCGGTCATGAAAACGCTCTGGGCGCAGATGCCGGAACCTAAATATGCCGTCAGCATGGGAGCTTGCGCTATATCAGGCGGTTGGTCCCGGGATTCTTATAACGTAGTGCGCGGCGCTCATAAAGTGATTCCTATTGATGTCCATGTACCGGGCTGCCATCCGCGGCCGGAAGGGTTACTCTATGGTCTATTGCTATTACAAGAAAAAATTCGCAATGAGTCATATACCAGATATCAGGTAAATCCGCCGGCGCCGTATACCGGTAAAGACCCGAAAAAAATATTCAAGCCGGCGATTATTGTACCGGCAAATGTTACTATGGAGCAAATTATCGATAAAGCGGAAGGCAGGTCTTAATGGGGACTAAGGAAATAAGCGTCGAGCTTATCGATAAAATCAGTAGGGAGTTTCCCAACCTTAAAAAGGAAAAATTCGTTGATTGGCACACATTGACCGTCGGCCGGGATGACTTGCTTAATTTATGTGAGTTAATTAAACGAGACCCCGAGCTCGATTTTGATTTCTTGACCGATCTTTCGGGCGTTGATTATTTAGAATATATGGAAGTTGTTTATCATCTGTATTCTTATAACAAGCAACACAAGCTGGCTTTAAAAGTCAGAATAACCAGAAATGATCTTAACGTCCCCTCGGTAACCAGTATCTGGTCGACCGCGGACTGGCATGAGCGGGAGACTTATGATCTTTTTGGCATAGTGTTTCAAGGTCATCCTAATCTGAAACGTATATTTTGCACTGATGACTTTCCCGGCCATGCTTTTCGCAAAGATTTTCCCTTGGAGAACGATGAGGAATATTTGCTGGAGGATATAAAATCGCCGGAAGACTATGGAATTGCCAGAGATTTACCAAGCTAGGACAATATTTTGCGAATGTTGAATAGCAAAGTTTAAATTGTAAATTGTAAATTTTTAAGTTAAAGGCAGCGGCTTTGTAAAAAGAGCGGCACTTAAATTTACGATTTTCATTTTAAAAATCAAGTAAAGCGAGTGATATGTCGGAATTGAGAACTGAATCAATTAGAGTCAACTTTGGACCTGTGCATCCCAGTACTCACGGGGTGCTCTACCTGATTGTCGATCTTGATGGTGAAATAATAGTCAATGCCGAGCCGGTAATCGGCTATTTACATCGCGGTATGGAAAAAATCTTTGAAAATCGGAATTATTCTCAATGTATTGCCATTATTGACCGGGCTGATTATGTCGGCGCTTTCTTTAATGAGATGGTGCTGGTCCATACGGTTGAACAACTGATAGAAATCGAGGTACCGGAGCGCGGCGAGTATCTGAGAGTAATTTTGATGGAGCTCAATCGCATTGCCCATCATTTACTTTTTTATGGGTCATACGGAATGGATGTCGGTGCCATCTCGCCCTTTCTTTATTGTTGGCGAGAGCGAGAAAAAATCATGGACCTTTTTGAAATGGCGGCCGGCTATCGGTTACATCAGAATTATTTTCGTGTCGGCGGCGTTAAAGAGGATGTCGGCGATGAATTTTTGCGGAGATCATTAAAATTCGTTCAAGAACTACCGGCTTGGCTTAAAGAATATGAAGTATTGCTGACTTACAATGAGATTTTTAATCTCCGTACTCGCAATGTTGGAAAAATGACGCCCGAGTGGGCGATTAATCTGGGTATGACCGGACCAATGCTGCGGGCGACCGGCTTCCGCTGGGATGTACGTCGCGGGGACCCTTATTCTATCTATGATAAGTTTGATTTTGAGGTTCCCGTCGGTACTCATGGAGATTGTTTTGACGCCTATCGCATTCGCATGCTGGAAATGATTCAATCAGCCAGGATAGTAGAGCAAGCGATTAATTCGATTCCATCGGGGCCGGTGCGGGCTAAAACCCGTTTAAATGTCAGGCCGCCTAAAGGTGAGGCTTATACCAGAATCGAGTCGCCGTTAGGCGAGTTGGCTTGTTATATAGTCAGCGACGGCACCGAGAAACCCTATCGGGCCAAACTGCGGGCGCCGTCATTTGTTAATCTGGAAGCCATACCGGAGCTGCTAAAGGGGAAACTGATTGCTGATATTATCGCCTTACTCGGTATATTTATGCCGGTAATGGGCGAAGTTGATCGTTAACTGTAAAGCTGAGTTTAAGTTGAGGGGTATATGATCGAGATATTATTGATTTTGTTAAAAGGCGTAGTGGCTTTAGCTGTCGGATTGTTTAATGTTATTGTTTTTCTCTATGTCGAACGCAAGGTCTTAGCTGATATGCAAGTGCGTATGGGCCCGATGCGTGTCGGCAGTCATGGCATTTTACAACCGTTAGCCGATGCTTTAAAGCTGCTTTTAAAAGAAGATATTGTGCCGACTAAGGTCGATTGGCTGCTTTTTGTGGTGGCGCCGTTTATTGTTTTTGTTCCTTCATTTATGCTTTACATGGTGATTCCTATTAGTCCTACATGGGTCGTAAATGATTTGGATATCAGCCTTTTCTATATCTTTGGCATCCTGACGGTCTTGCCGGTGGGTATCTTAATTGCCGGCTGGTCTTCATATAGCAAGTATTCATTAATAGGCGGTATCAGAGCGGCGGCGCAACAAATCAGCTATGAGATTCCGCTATTGATTTCCGTCCTGGGTGTAGTTATGCTCACCGGTTCGCTGAGTCTGGTAAAGATAGTCGGCTTGCAAGGCGGCGCTTTGTTGAAGATCGGCTCTATTCCGATTTTGCCTAATTGGTTCATATTTCTGCAGCCGCTCGCTTTTATATTTTATTTTGTGACAATGCTGGCCGATCAGGAGCGAACGCCTTTTGATATTCCTGAAGCGGAATCAGAGATAGTTCAAGGCTATTTTACGGAATACAGCTCTATGAAGTTCGCCTTATTTTTCTTAGCCGAGTATTCCAATGTAATCGTCTTGTCGGCCATCGCTGTCCTATTATTTTTTGGCGGTTGGCGGAGACCGTTGCTTCCGCCGGTGGTCTGGTTTTTTATAAAAACTTGGATATTAGTATACATAATGATTTGACTGCTGCAGACGCTGCTGCCCGTCCGAATTGATCAGCTGATGGCCTATGGCGGGAACAA
>CAJVYJ010000165.1 GCA_913009475.1 uncultured Actinomycetes bacterium
TGACAGTGAATGTGTAGCCGCAAAGCTTGCTTTGCCTATGGAATGAAAGTGTAGAGGGGAGAGGTGTTGAGGCTGATACTTCTTGTCTTCCTACGTTTGTCATTCTCAGCTTGACTGGGAATCCAGGAATCACAGTACATTGTAACAAGAGCATGCAAAGTATTAAGAACACGATTGGCCGTGGATTCCCGATCGGGTCGGGAATGACAGTGAATGTGTAGCCGCAAAGCTTGCTTTGCCTATGGAATGAAAGTGTAGAGGGGAGAGGTGTTGAGGCTGATACTTCTTGTCTTCCTACGTTTGTCATTCTCAGCTTGACTGGGAATCCAGGTTAAGAGGTGTATTGGGAAGCATTATAAGGCACGGTTGGCCATGGATTCCCGATCGGAGTCGGGAATGACAAGCGTAAGGTGATCGGAGATAACAAATAAATACTTACTCGAGAAAAGCCTCCGACTTAAGTTTAATATTTAAATGATAAGCTAGGTGAAAACGTAGTAACCGGGCCAGCTCAACCACATCCCTTTTTTCTATTGGTACCGCTTCCACCTCGACAAAATGCTTGTATAGCAACCGATGCGCCAATAATATGACCGGTTCCTTAACCGTAAATACTTCTCTGCCGGACGCCCGGCAGCCGCCGCAAACCATCCCGCCATCAGCCGGACTATACTTTACGGTCCGCTTATCCTTATCACCGCAAACAACACAAACAGACAAATTAGGCAAGAAACCGGTTATCGCCAGTAGTTTAATATTAAAAGTTACCAGCACTGCGCCGCTGTCGATATCCGTCTTATTTAGATAATCCAAAGCCGCCGCTAATAACTGATATAGCCTAGCGTCAGTTTGCCCCTCCGGCGCGGTCTTTATTACCAGCTCCAACATTGCGTAACCATAGTTGATCTTATCTAAATTGCTGACAATGCCCAGATGAGGGTCGATAGTATTGGCGTTGGTAATAATATCTAAACTTTTTCCCCGATGAATAATAAGATTCAAATCGGTAAAGACTTCCAAGCGCGCGCCAAAACGGCTTTTAGTTCTCCTTATCCCCTTAGCGACTGCGGCTACCTTGCCTTCTCTTTCCGTATAGATAGTTATGATTCTATCAGCCTCACCCAGATTCATCGACTTTAAGACAATGCCTTTGGTCTTATAGTTTCTCAAACGCTCGCCCCGGCCTCCTTACCCGCTTGCCACTCTTTGATAATGGCAATACCTGAGGAAGTGCCGATACGAGTAGCGCCGGCAGCCAGCATCGCTTTTACTTGAGCCAAGGTCCTAATACCACCCGACGCCTTGACGCCAAAATCCGGTCCTACCACCTTCCGCATCAGCGCTACATCGCGTTCAGTCGCGCCTGTGCTTAAATACCCGGTGGAAGTCTTAACAAAATCAGCACCGGCCGCGACAACGGCTCGGCAAGCGATCTCTTTTTCTTCATCACTCAGCAGTCCGCATTCAATAATAACTTTTACTATAATCGCCTCTCCGCCGGGACGAATCTTAGAACGAAGCGCCCTCGCACTTTCGACTACATGGCGTATTTCAGCTTCAACCAGTCCATATTTACCTGATTTTAGGAGAGTGATATTCATCACCATATCCAAGTCATCAGCTCCGCACCTTATCGCGTCCTCGACCGCGCATACCTTTTGTTCTGTTGAAGCAGCGCCAAAACAAAAATCTATCACCGTTCCCACACGCACATTCACCCCGGCCAATATCTTGACCGGAATATCCAAAAAAGCCGAGTGGACTATGACAGTCGCGAATCCATACTCACGGCCTTCCTCGGCAAGTTGCTTAATATCAACCAAGGTAGCGTCTGGTTTTAATAAGGTATGGTCGATTACGCCGGCAATATTTATAGTTGACATCTTTACCTTCCACTTTCACGCGGGCGGATACACGAGCCGCCCTAAACTTTTACTTTACCAATCTCCCCCGGCCCCTCTTTAGCAAAGAGGGGGAAAAGCTAAAGCGCTTCTTTACCTGGATTCCCAGTCAAGCTGAGAATGACAAACGTAGGAATACGAGAATGACAAAAAAGCGGTAGCTTTCACGGGCGGGGGCAAGACCCGCCCTTACATGTTTTACGTCCTTATCCACCTCGCCCCGCAACCCTCTACGCTTTTTCTACTGTCATTTCCGCCCACATTATGCTTGTCATTCCCGACTCTCTACCAACTGTCATTCCCGACCCCGATCGGGAATCCATGGCCAACCGTGCCTTTTCATTTTGTATTAACTTTCCACCGTCCCCCATAACCCGTCACCCGACTCTCTACCAACTGTCATTCCCGACCCCGATCGGGAATCCATGGCCAACCGTGCCTTTTCATTTTGTATTAACTTTCCACCGTCCCCCATAACCCGTCGCCCGTTAATAAATTGTCAAGATTGAAGATCTGACCCCATTATTCCCATTGGACAGCTTTGACTATGTCGACACGTGCCGCTTCTCTGGACGGCAGCAAACTCGCCAATAACGATACCCCTACCGACATTATAACCGCCAACCATAAATAAAGCGCGGGAAAGACAAAGGGAACCTTCCAACCGCCTACTAATTGAGAAATGATTACCAGCTGCCAAGCAACCAACAAACCGCTGACTATGCCTAAAATAGCGCCAATCAAGCCCAATATACCGGCCTCGGCGAATATCATCTTGCCTATCTGCAGCTTTGACGACCCGATAGCCCGCAACACTCCGATCTCGCGAATCCTCTCAGCTACACTCATCGCCAGCGTATTGATGATACCCAATACCGTAACAGCCAGGGCCAACCAGACTAAAGCGTTTACTACGGATAGAAAACCGTTGACGGAGTTACGCACTTCTTGGCGAATATCCCGGCCCGACAGGACCTCAATTCCGCTCTGTCCGGCTACGACTTTTTTTATCCGCTTCATCGTCGGCTCCAGCTTAGCACCGGATTTTAATGTTATATTAAAGCCGTCGGTAGAACTGTCATGCCAATATTTTATCTGGTCATGGCGAGAGATATAGACAGTATATCCGTCATTAGCCGTCATAGGGAAAACTCCGCCCACCTCGAAAGAACGCCAACCGGACGGCGTCTTCAGCCGAAGCCTTTGCCCGACATGAATACCGTTATTGCTGGTAATAGTAGATGAAATCATAACTTTTCCGCCACGGTCAAATGTATTTAAAGTCTCGTTCTTATCGCCTTCTTCAAACGCAACATTCGAAGTGCGCCGCCAACTCTTGCCTCTAATAGAGATAATAAATATATCTCGCTTTAGGCCCTGGGCCAAAACAAATTTTACCGGAGTGGTTTCCTTGACCCCTTTTACTTTTTTAATCTGTTTTTCCAAACCGATATCAACCGGTGCGTATTTATTTATATCAACAATACTTATCGGTAAAGGCGTGCGTACAGAGATATCAAAAGGCAAGACAGCCTCTATCCAGTTATTCAAAAAAGTGCGATCAGCCAGACCCAGCTCTCCCGAGGCAATAATCATCGATAGACTGACCAGCAACGTTACCACCGCTAATGAGGCCCGCGGTAATCCCCTTTTGATGCTGTCAACCGCCAATCGGCCTTCATGGCCGAAGATTGCCTTCACCAACGGCGCTAAGAGAAAATTTAATATTCGTACCAATAAAAGCGAGAAAAGTGCCATGCCTAAAAATATAAAAGCGGAGCCGATATCAAAAGCCATCGCACCGTTCTTTTCTTTCAATGGTGATAGATAGACGGCGACACCAAGGAGAATAAGGAGCAATCCGGGAAGCCAGCCATAACGGGCCAAGCGATTGCGCCCACTGCCGCGGCCGCCGCGCACAGCTTCTATCGGTGATACTATACTGGCTTTCCAGGCCGGCTGTAGCCCGGCGATTATGGATATGACTACGCCGACGGCAAAAGAGACCGCCACCCAACCAATGGGAGTAGTAACTTTTGTAAGAGAAATATGATAAACAGCGGCAACCTGCTCGGCCAATCCTGTTGCCAACAATTTGCCTAATATCAATCCGAGAACCGAGCCGAATAAGCCAAAAATAGTCGTTTCCAGCAGAATAACTTCCAATATCTGCTTTCTAGTGGCGCCCACCAGGCGCAACAGACCCATCTCCCGCGTGCGTTCAGCCACACTCATCATCATCGTATTAAAAACAACAAAAGCACCTATAAATAGGGCTAAACTGCCAAAAGAGCTAAAAGCGCTCATCATACCCTTAGTGACAGCTTCAATGGAGGCGCCTTTTTCCTCGGGCCGCTTGACATCATAACCGTCGGGTATATTTCGGCGTAATCGGCGCTTGACCACAGATCGGAAGAGCACACGTCTGAACTCCAGTCACACTGATATATCTCGTATGCCGTCTTCTGCTTGAAAAAAAAAAAGAACAACACAAAACAAGAAAAACAAAAAAAACAGAACAAACACATAGCCACAGTCTTCTCTT
>CAJVYJ010000166.1 GCA_913009475.1 uncultured Actinomycetes bacterium
GGTTGAGAGCAGACGCAACAATGAGCTAGATGTGACAGACCGACAAATGGTCCGATCCCGCGATACAGAGAAAAAATACAAATAACACAGACTATTCTACTGTATTTTTTTTTTTTTAATGATACGGCGACCACCGAGATCTACACTCTTTCCCTACACGACGCTCTTCCGATCTATCCGATCTGTTTAGGCGGCGTCTGGGTATTAGCGATGATGATTTATTGGTGGCAAATATCGGTCGATTGGTACCGTTTAAAGGCCATAAAATCTTACTTGAGGCTGTGAGAAAGCTAATTGATACAAGGCCACAATTGAAGTTCGTTATTGCCGGTGACGGGCCTCTTAGGGAGGAGTTATCAGCAGAGAGAAAAAGATTAAAATTGGAAAAAAACGTTTTTTTCTTGGGTCATATCCCCGACGTTGAAGACTTATTGGCCGCCGCCGATTTATTTGTGCTGCCCTCGCTCAAAGAACCGTTTGGAATAGTGCTGCTGGAAGCGATGGCGGCCCGGTTACCGATAGTTGCCACTAACGCCGGAGGGGTGCCGGAGATAATTAAAGATGAGAGTGGTATCTTAGTGCCGCCGAATGATTCCGGAGCGCTGGCGGCGGCGATTGATAAATTACTAAACGATACGGACTATCAGCGGACCCTGGTTAATAACGCTTTTCAGCGCGTCAGCACCGAGTTTTCAATAAAAAAAATGGTGGACTTAACCGATGAACTGTATCAGGATTGTCTTAGGAGGAAACCGGTTGCTTAAGAAGTTCGCGCTCATAATAGTATTGATGGTTCTGGCGATAAATATTTTTTCTATGTCGGCGTTGGCGGCGGAAAAAGAAGACAAACAGGTTATATTGGTTTTAATAGATAAAATAACCTGGGAAGATATTGCTCAAGCCAGAGCCCCGTTTATTAAAAAGTTAGTTCGTGAGGGGGGTGCCGGGTTACTTAGCAACCATACCGCGTCGGCTGTCGTCAATACGCCTCGCGCTTATCTGACAGTCGGGTCCGGCAATCGGTCATTTTCAAAAGGCAATAGCGGGTTTGCTTTAAACAGTAAAGAAAAATACAATCGAGAGACCGGCGATGTTTTATTCCGGCGTTACACCGGTTTTAATCCCGGCAGGTCGGAAGTATTTTATCTGAATTTAGCCGGTCTAAAAAGAGCCAACGCTAAAGTAGGCTACACTGTAATCCCGGGTATTTTAGGAAGCGTTTTACACAAGTACCGATTAAAAACTGCGGTGTTGGGCAATGCTGATTTCGACTTAACCCAATCTTATCAAAGGCAAGCGGCGATAATCGCGATGGATGAAAACGGCGTTGTTAATTACGGCGATGTTTCTCGAAAAACGCTCTCAGAAAAGGTCCTCAGTCCGTTTGGGCTGGAAACAAATTATCCTTTATTGTTGCGCAAGTTTAATCGGTTTAAAGATAAAGTCTCACTGACAGTTTTTGAGACCGGGGATAGCCGCCGGGCCGATAGATTTCAAAAATCAGCTACTACTTCTATGTATAAAAAGTATAAATTAGCGGCGATTGCGAGAGCTGATGAATTTCTTAGAAAATTGAGCTCAAGCGTGGAACCGAGTAAGACGATGGTTATAATCGCATCTCCCTCGCCGCCGACTGATGAAGACGGGCGCATTAAGCGGGAATTAACGCCGATAATCATCAAAGGGCCGGATTTTAAAGGAGGCTTTTTAACCTCCGGCTCAACCAGGCGCCAGGCTTTAGTTACCAGCACTGATATACTTCCAACCATTTTAGATTTTCTGGCTTTGCCGACGCCTTATTATATTAACGGTCGGCCGATGCAATCAAAGCCGACTTCAAAAAATAAGATTGATTTTTTGAGGGAAAGCAACCAAAGTTATATTATTGTCAAACAACTGATGGTGCCGATAGTCGTAACCTATGTAGTGTTGCATATAATAATCTTGCTTTTAGCTGTTTTAATTCTATCCGCGGGTTCTAAAATCACCAAAACACGTTTTGCCGTTATTTCCAGCTTGCTCTTAGCCATATTGGCTCTACCTCTGGGACTTATTGCCGCGCCTTTATTTCAGGAGAATGTCTCTTCTCCGGTCATCTATCTCTTGTCCATTTTAGCGGTTGTTGGCTTTGTAGTTTTAGGGTCCCGACTTGTCGGTGGGCAAAAGTTTAGGCCGTTGCTTTTAATATCAGCCGTTACAGTCTTGTTTATCTGGATAAATATATCGCTATTTGGCTCCGCTTCGGACCTGAAATCCATCTTCGGTTATTCGCCGATTACCGCCGGGCGCTTTTACGGTCTCGGTAACCAGCAGATGTCGGTTTTAGTAGCGGCGGCTCTGATTGCCGCCAGCTTATTTATGGAAAATCTTAAACGCATGACTGTGGGCGCTAAAGTAGCGACGCTCCTTTTTTTCCTGGTCAATCTATTTATTGTCGGCGCGCCGGAACTAGGCGCTAATACAGGCGGTATTATTACGGCCGTGGTTGGGTTTACCGTGGCTTCCATCTATTATTTTAGGGGCGCCTTCCACCAGAAGCAAATCATCATAGTAATATTGGGTATAGTTATATTTCTATCGATATTTATCGCTATCGATTACTATTTATTACCGGTAAAAACTCATATGGCCGGGAACATTGTACAACTTGTTAAAGGTGGAATGCCGAAATTCTGGCAGATAGCCAATAGAAAGTTATCGGCCAATATTAGAATCTTTAAATATACTTCTTGGTCCTACCTCTTTTTGACTATCGTGATTATTTTGTCATTTTTAAGATTTGCCAAGCCCATAACCCGGCAGCAAGAATTTTTGAAAAAATATAAATATTTATCGGCCGGCCTGACCGCCGGATTGATTGCCGGCGTTGTGGGGGCGATAAGCAATGATTCCGGCATATCGATTACGGCGATTATTCTAGCTTACTTTTTAGCGGTGATTTTCTATATAGAGATCTATGAACGGTATGAGAGGCAAAATAGCCAAGATATTTAGGAGACCGGCTTGTTTTTATCAATTATGTTGTTATCAGCTGTTATCAGCTATCTGACTTATATCATGCTAAAACCCTTCTTATATGAGCGGGTCTTGACGAAAAATTGGCGGGGCCGGCCGGTTGCGGGCGCCTCCGGTCTGATAATTATGATATCACTCTTATTTACTATCGCTATCTATATATTACAAGCCGCGGCCAGGCCGGGCGGCGGGAGTGTCGCCAGTGGACTGGTGGTGTTTCTAATGATGATTTTCGTGGTAGGATTACTGGGGTTTATCGATGATATATTGGGTGACCGTCGCGACAGCGGTTTTAGAGGACACTTTCGCCGGCTCAAGGAAGGTAAACTTACTTCCGGGGCGCTCAAAGCCATCGGCGGTTTCTCGGTCGCTATAATTGTGGCGGGGGTTTATTCGAATACTATTTTAATTCTCATCTTAAACGCGTTGCTTTTAGCTTTATCCATTAACAGTTTTAACTTGCTGGACTTGCGACCGGGACGGTCTATAAAAATATTTTTGTTGGCCGCGCTCGCTATATTCATTGCAAGTTATCGGGACCCGATCTGGATACTTTGGGCGTTTGCTTTACCGCCGATACTGGTGCTTCTCTGGGCTGATCTGACGGAACAGTCTATGTTGGGGGATACCGGCTCGAATATTATCGGGGCGATTATCGGTTATACATTAATGCTTGTCTTGAACTGGCCGGTAAAGTTAGTTATTCTCATACTAATGGCTTTGTTCCATTATTATACGGAAAAGCATTCTTTGACGGAATTGGTTATGCGTATTAGAATTTTAAGGAAATTTGATGAGTTGGGAACAAGAAGGAGATAATGGCTAAACACATCTTTGTTACCGGAGGCGTTGTATCTTCTTTAGGCAAAGGCATAACTTCAGCCTCAATAGGGCGTCTGTTGAAAGCCAGAGGCCTGCGAGTTATCACCCAAAAGCTTGACCCCTATCTTAATGTCGACCCCGGCACCATGAGCCCCTTTCAGCATGGAGAGGTTTTTGTGACCGATGATGGGACCGAGACCGATCTTGATTTGGGACATTATGAAAGATTTATTGATGAGAATTTAAACCGCAACAGTAATGTGACGGCCGGCTCGATATATTGGTCGATAATTACCAGATCGGAAGAGCACACGTCTGAACTCCAGTCACACTGATATATCTCGTATGCCGTCTTCTGCTTGAAAAAAAAAAA
>CAJVYJ010000167.1 GCA_913009475.1 uncultured Actinomycetes bacterium
CGGTTACTACCACACTGCTGGGCATCGGTATGATACCGACTAAACATCGTTTGTCATTGGGGATGTTGGGGATGCATGGGACGCAATATGCCAATAAAGCCATAATCAGCAACGATCTGATTATTGCACTGGGAGTTCGTTTTGATGACCGGGTGACCGGCAAACTGTCGACATTTGCCAAAGATATTAAAGTCATACACGTAGATATCGATCCGGCGGAAATAAGTAAGAATATTGCCGCCGCAATTCCGGTGGTTGGCAACGCCAAAGATGTATTAATCGCTATGAATCAAGAGATAAAAAAAGAGTTAAGTAAAAATCATGTTATGGCGGACCGCGAGCCCTGGCTTAAGCAGATAGATGAGTGGCGCCGTGATTATCCGCTGGCGGATAAGAGCAGCGATTCAGAGCTGTATCCGCAATTTGTGGTGGCGGAAATATCGCGTTTAACCGCCGACAGGAAGACGATTATTACTACCGGCGTCGGGCAGAATCAGATGTGGGCGGCACAGTATTATGATTATAGCCGGCCTCGGACTTTTATCTCATCCGGTGGTTTAGGGACCATGGGTTTCGGTCTGCCTTCAGCGATTGGAGCTCAATTCGGACAACCGGATGACACCGTTTGGGTCATTGACGGCGACGGTAGTTTTCAAATGGTCTCGGAGGAGATGGCGACCGCGACGATTAATAATCTGCCGTTGAATATCGCTATTTTAAACAACGGTTATCTGGGTATGGTGCGCCAATGGCAGCAGCTGTTTTTTGATAATAATTATTCGGAGACCTGTCTGCAAGCCGATTACTCTTGTCCGCCGGACTGCTGCGCGCCGACCGATGAATGCGTCACCTATATACCTGACTTTGTTAAGTTGGCTGAGGCGTATCAAGCTAAGGGAATTAGAGTTACCAAGCCTGGTGAGGTGGAGCCGGCCATTAAAGAGGCAATGGATTATAAAGGTACGGCGCTGATAGAATTTTGTGTCGCGCGTGAGGAAAACGTTTTTCCCATGGTGCCGGCGGGTGCTTCCGTTAGCGAGATGATCGCCTCGGAAGAGGATTTAAAAAAATAAGAGCTAGGAGCCTGTCTAAGTATTCCCGACGATAGCGAAAATTCGGAGGACGAGCCGATTGGCGAGGCGCAACGATGCCGCGTAGCAGTAGCTACTCGGAAGAGTTGGGACAAAGCCGGCGGCCGTCACACCGGATTTGCTTCCCGGAATAATATTTAGACAGGTTTCCAGGAAAAAGCTGAGGTGAGGTCATGAAACATACATTATCAGTTATCGTGGAAAATAAGCCCGGTGTATTGACCAGGGTAGCCGGTCTCTTTAGTCGGCGCGGTTTCAATATTGACAGCCTGGCCGTCGGCCCGACGCAGGATCCGATGCTCTCGCGGATGACAATCGTGGTCGAAGCGGAAGAGCGTTCATTGGAGCAGATTATCAAGCAGCTGAACAAGCTAATCAATATTATAAAAATCAGTGATCTTGACCCGCATAAATCAATTAATCGGGAGCTGCTGCTGATAAAGGTGAATTCAAGTAGTAAAAATAGGGCGGAAATCATAGAGATAGCTGATATTTTTCGGGCCAATATTGTTGACGTCAGCGTTAAAAGCTTAACATTAGAGATTACCGGTACCTCTGATAAGTTGAGTGCTATTAGAGAGATGTTACAACCTTATGGAATTATGGAGCTGGCCAGAACAGGAAAGATATCGCTACTGCGTGGTAATAAGTAGCGTAAAATATAATAATAATATAAGTATAAGTTAAATAAGGAGGAGAAATTGGCAAAGATATATTACGAAGAAGATGTGGATAAAGATATTCTAATTGGTAAAAAGATAGCCGTTATCGGCTATGGCAGCCAAGGCCACGCCCATGCGCTTAATCTAAAGGAGAGCGGATATGACGTGGTTGTCGGCTTGCGTCGTGAGAGCGTTTCTTGGGAGGAAGCTGAATCCAAGGGATTAAAAGTCATGCAGACGGCTGAGGCGGCGGCGGCCGCCGATCTGGTTATGATATTGCTCCCGGATGAGAAACAACGGGAAGTCTATTATCGAGACATCGCTGATAATTTGGTCCCCGGCAACGCGCTATTATTCGCCCATGGTTTCAATATCCATTTCGGACAAATCGTTCCCAGCCCGGATGTTGATGTTTTAATGGTCGCCCCTAAAGGGCCCGGGCATTTAGTCAGGCGCGTCTATACCGAGGGCGGCGGTGTGCCGGCATTGATTGCCGTATATCAAGACGCTACCGGTAAAGCCAAGGATATAGGTCTGGCTTATGCCGACGGCATTGGTGCGGCCAGAGCCGGAATAATCGAGACGACTTTCGCTGAAGAGACGGAGACCGATTTATTCGGTGAGCAAGTGGTCCTTTGCGGCGGCCTCTCGGAACTTATCCGTTCCGGTTTTGAGACTTTGGTGGATGCCGGTTATCAACCGGAAATCGCTTATTTCGAATGCTTGCATGAGGTCAAATTGATTGTTGACCTTATCCATGAAAAAGGCATTAGCGGCATGCGTTATTCCATTAGTGATACTGCGGAATATGGTGATTTGACACGGGGACCAAGAATCATTACTCAAAAGACCAGAGAAGAGATGAAAAAAATCTTAGGCGAGATCCAAGACGGTGATTTTGCCAGAGAGTGGATTTTGGAAAATCAAGCCAATCGGCCGACATTTAACGCTGTGAAGAATAGGCAAGCGCAGCATCAAATCGAGAAAGTCGGTAAGAAATTGCGCTCGATGATGAGTTGGATCAAGGGAGAGTAATGCCCATGCGTAAGCGATATTTGATGACTCCCGGACCGACACCGGTCCCGGCTGAGGTATTGTTAGCCCAGGCGCGCCCGATTATTCATCATCGCACAGCTGAGTTTAGTGGGATATTGGAGCAAGTCACGACCGATTTAAAGTATATTTTTCAAACTAGAAACGAGGTCATGACTTTTGCGGCCTCCGGAACGGGAGCCATGGAATCCGCGGTGGCCAATCTATTTTCTCGTGGTGATAAAGTCGTAGTGGCCAGCAATGGCAAGTTTGGCGAACGCTTTGCGGAGTTGACGCAGGCGTATGGCCTCGAGGCGATTAATATTAAGTATGATTGGGGTAAAATGGTCGTGCCTCAAGATATCGAGGTTAAGCTGGCGGCCGACTCGGAGATTAAAGGGGTTTTTGTCGTACACAGTGAGACATCTACCGGGGTATTAAATGATATAAAAGCCATTGGTGAGATTGTTAAAGACCATCAAGCGGTATTGGTTGTCGACTCAATTACCGGGATAGGCGCTGTCGAATTGAAGATGGATGATTGGCACTTGGATGTGGTCATGACCGGTTCGCAAAAAGGGTTGATGTTGCCGCCGGGTTTAGCTTGTGTAGCTATTAGTGATAAAGCCGCTCGGGCGATGGAGACTTCCACATTACCTAAGTATTATTTCAGCTATAAGTCGGCGCTTAAAGCTTTACGAAAAGCAGTACCGACTACGCCTTTTACGCCGCCGGTCTCATTGATTATCGGCTTAAGCGCGGCCCTTAAGATGATGCGCGAGGAAGGCCTGGAGAATGTGATTAAGCGCCATTCTCTCTTGGCGGAAGCGACCAGAAAGGGTCTGGAAGCTATGGGTTTATGGCTGTTCGCGCCTGAGAAAGGCCGTAGCAGTGCCGTGACGCCGGCTTGGGTGCCTGACGGCATCGACGGCAAGGCTGTCGTTAAAATAATGAAAGAAAAATACGGCATTACCATTGCCGGTGGACAGAGCCATCTGGCGGGTAAAATATTTCGTTTTGGACATCTCGGTTACTTTGATCGGTTTGATATTATCGGCGGTTTGGCCGCGCTGGAGATGACGCTGACTGAGCTGGGGCATAAATTTGAGCTTGGCAGCGGTGTCAAGGCTGCTGAACAGGTATTTATGGAGAACGCGAAGTAAAAAGAGCAGGAGGGTTGAGGGTAGAGGTGTAGCCGTAAAGCTTGCTAAGCCTCTAGAAACGTTTATTTTTTCTCTCGAAAAGACGCTGTCGTTTTCTGTTGCTCAGTTGCTCTGGCTCAGCTATGCTGAGCCTGGCTTCCGTAACGCTTTTCTCGTAGAATAAATAAACGTTTTTTTAAGCGCGTAGATGTGTGTAGGGGCGGGCCTTGCGCCTGTCAAAGCCGACACTTTTTGTCATTCTTGTGTC
>CAJVYJ010000168.1 GCA_913009475.1 uncultured Actinomycetes bacterium
TTGCACTGTTGTCACTGCCGACCCCGATCATGAATCCACGATCAACCGTGCCTTTTAATGCTTTGCATGCTCTTATTTCCAATGCACCTTTTTACCTGGATTCCCAGTCAAGCTGAGAATGACAAACTTAATGGCATTATCCTCTACGCTGTCATTCAATAGGCAAAGCAAGCTTTGCGGCTACATATATAATTTAAGAAAAGTTTATTTATTCTACGAGAAAAGCGTCTCGGAGGCTTAAGCGAGCATGGTCTCGCCGGGAGCTAAGCTTCCGAGCGAGGAGCGCTGCCGAGAGCCGAGCTGCGTTTTCCTCGCCGGGGAAAACGACAGCGTCTTTTCGAGAGAATTAAATAAACTTTTCACTAAACTCATATTTACTACTTTTCTAATAATCATCTATACATGGCAAAGCAAGCTTTGCGGCTACACATTTAACTCTCACGCCTTACGCTCTCACGCCTTACGCTCTCACGTTTTTTCCTCCACCCGCTACGCTCTATGCTCTACCCTTGCACCACTGTCCCAACCCCGATCGGGAATCCGGAACTCCCCTAAACTCTGTTTAGTAAAAATATCAGCCGACAATAGATTCTTTTTTCCCTAAAAGCATAGCAGAGAAACAGGTGAAATAACAGAAAGTTAAGGATGGTTTGAAATCAGGGGCCAGATACGATTATTTATTTTTTTTCGCTACTCGGAGACGGTTCGCTAAATACTCAAGCTCTCGGGTAGCGGCAAAGAACTCATCGCCGTGATCTTTTATATTAGCGATTTTTGCCTTTATCTCTTTCGTTCTCGCCTCCAAGCGGGCAACATCGACCTTGGAAGCAAAAACGGCAAAATCAGCCAGGACTATCACCTTATCTTCATTGATTTCAAGATAGCCGCCGTCAACAGCTATGTTTTCCCATTTATTATCATTGAGTTTTAAACGCAACTCACCGGTTTTAAGTACGCTTACCAAAGGAATATGCAACGGCAAAATACCTATTTCGCCATCTTTACCCGGCGCTACGACCATCTCGACTTCGCCCTCGAATACTGTTTCCTCGGGTGTCAATATCCGGCATATTAGTTTTTTTTCCGCCATTTAGCCTTCTTCGTTTAACTTCTTACCTTTTGCCACAGCTTCATCAATGGTACCTACCATATAAAAAGCCTGTTCCGGCAAGTTGTCATGTTGGCCGGCTATAATCTGTTTGAAACCTTCCATCGTATCCTCAAGTTTAACATAGACCCCGGGAATACCGGTAAACTGCTCGGCTACAAAGAAAGGCTGCGAAAGAAATCGTTGAATTTTACGCGCTCGTTGCACAGTCAACTTATCGTCTTCGGAAAGCTCGTCCATACCTAAAATAGCGATAATATCCTGCAAATCTTTATATCGTTGCAAAAGCTCTTGCACGCTGGTGGCAATATCATAATGCTCATTACCGATATATTGCGGGTCAAGAACCCGAGAAGTAGAGTCAAGAGGATCAACCGCCGGATAGATACCCAACTCGGCAATCTGGCGTGATAAAACAGTAGTCGCGTCCAAATGGCTAAAGGTAGTCGCCGGCGCCGGGTCGGTCAAATCATCGGCCGGAACATATATAGCCTGAACGGATGTAATCGAACCGCGCTTAGTTGAAGTAATCCTCTCCTGTAGCTCACCCATCTCCGTTCCCAGTGTCGGCTGGTATCCAACCGCTGAAGGCATTCTACCCAAGAGAGCCGATACCTCAGAGCCCGCTTGAGTGAAACGAAAGATATTGTCGATAAAAAGCAGTGTGTCCTGCCCTTGGTCACGAAAATATTCCGCTACGGTCAAACCGGTCAAACCGACCCTCAATCTGGCACCCGGAGGTTCATTCATCTGCCCGTAAACAAGCGCGGTTTTATCTAAAACCCCGGACTCCTTCATCTCCAGCCATAGGTCATTACCTTCACGAGTGCGTTCACCCACGCCGGCAAAAACCGAATAGCCGCCGTGGGTTGTCGCGATGTTGTGGATTAACTCCATTATAATTACGGTCTTGCCGACACCGGCGCCGCCAAATAAGCCGGTCTTACCGCCTTTAACGTATGGGGCCAACAAATCGATGACTTTAATGCCGGTCTCGAATATCTCTGTTGTCGGCTCTAAAGTGTCAAAAGCCGGGGGCTCGCGATGGATAGGATGTCTTTCCTTGGCTAATACCGGACCGCCGTTATCAACCGGTTCGCCTAAAACGTTGAGTATCCTGCCTAAAACCTCTTTACCTACCGGCACGGAGATGGGCGCGCCCGTATCAACAACCTCCGTGCCCCTTACCAGTCCGTCGGTTGACGACATACCAACAGCGCGAACCCGGTTATTGGGCAGATGCTGCTGAACTTCGGCTATTAGCTCTATCTTCCCGGCCGCTGTCTCGGTAGACACCTTTAATGCATTATAGATGCCGGGCAAATTATCCGGCGCAAATTCCACATCAATAACCGGCCCGATGATTTGTACTATCTTACCGATATTTTGTACTTTTGTAGCCATATTTAATCCTCCCATAAGCTCACCGTGCTCGCAATTGTAAAGTGTAAATATAAATGTAAATCGCCATCAATGTAGCCGCAAAGCTTGCTTTGCTTAAGATTTTATCAGAGCAAGCTCCGATGCTACACACTCCCCATACTCGCGGCCGGAGATAAACTCCGCCCCTACACGGTATGCGTTATAAAGAAAGGTTTATTTATTATTCTTCTTCTCCTACTTGCAGTACAGCTTTAAGCGCTTCAGCGCCGCCCGCGATTTCCGCGATTTCCTGTGTAATAAGCGCTTGTCGGGCACGATTAAATGTTCGAGTCAGACGCGCTATCATATCAACCGCGTTGTCTGTCGCGGATTTCATCGCCGTTCGACGCGCTCCGTGTTCACTGGCGGCCGATTCCAATAAAGCCCGGTAGATCAAAGCTTTAATATAAGTCGGCAATAGATGGTTTAAAACTTCACCGTCAGAGGGTTCGAATAAATAATCAGCGGTCAGCTTGACCTCTTCTGCGGCCACTGTTTCTTCACTGATGGGTAATAAGACATGCTTAATGGCTTTTTGTTCCATTGCCGACTTAAAGTGATTAAAAACCAGCACCACTTTATCTATCTCTTTGGCCGTATATTTTTGAATCAGCTCTCCGGCAATGAATTTGGCATGCGCAAACGTCGGGCTGTCGCTCATCTCACGCAACTCCCCGATAAGTTCGTAACCGACATAGTTAAAATAATTAATCGCTTTCCTGCCGATAGCGAAGATAGTGACTGCTCGATTTTTCTGTTTTTCCGCGGCTATTATATCTTCCGCCAGGCGAATTACATTAGTATTAAAAGCTCCGCATAAACCCCTGTCTGAACTTAAAGCCACTATAACAGTCTTTTTAATTTTTTCATGGCGTGTTAACAGAGGATGCAAATTGACATCAGCCCGCTTGCCGACATTATTTAAAACATCGATCATGCCGGCGGCATAAGGCCTGGCCGACTCGATACGAAACTGAGCCCGGCGAATCTTGGCCGCTGACACCATCTCCATGGTTTTCGTTATTTGTTGAGTATTTTGAACACTGCGGATACGCCGCTTTATTTCACGTACTTGGGCCACTGAATCAGTCCTTTAGAACTCAAGAGTTAATAATCAGCTTATAAATGAAGTAATAAATTCTTTAGTTACTTCAGACAGTAATTTTTCCGTCCGTTCGGAAATGGTCTTTTCTTCCCTAATGCTTTTTATAATATCGGAATGGGTCCCCTCGATATATTGAATAAATTTAGTCTCAAATTCCTTAATCCGCTCAACCTTAACTTCATCTAAAAATCCATTAACCGCGGCAAAAATCAGCAATACCTGCTTCTCAACAGCGAGCGGCTGATATTGCGGCTGCTTTAAGATTTCCACTATCCGCCGGCCACGGTTTAACTGCGATTGCGTGGCTTTATCAAGCTCGGTACCGAATTGGGCGAAAGCTTCCAACTCCCTAAATTGCGCCAAATCAAGACGCAACCGACCCGCCACCTGCTTCATAGCTTTAATTTGCGCGTTTCCGCCTAGATCGGAAGAGCGTCGTGTAGGGAAAGAGTGTAGATCTCGGTGGTCGCCGTATCATTAAAAAAAAAAACAACCCACACACCCCCCCCCCCCCCACCCACCCCCACCCTCCCTCCCACTCGCTCTCACCCCTCATC
>CAJVYJ010000169.1 GCA_913009475.1 uncultured Actinomycetes bacterium
TCTTGTTTTTTTTTTTAATGATACGGCGACCACCGAGATCTACACTCTTTCCCTACACGACGCTCTTCCGATCTCATTCTGGAGAACTCCAGTAGTGAATAAGTGTACTTAGTCTGATACTTTATATAGGAAAGTATCAGGTAATAGCACATAGCTACCCATATTTGCGTAAGTACCGCGTTCTTTGAGGTTCCCAGAAATGATTTAATCTTTAAATTCTGTTTAATCCACTTAAAGAAAAGTTCTATTTGCCACCTGGCCTTGTAAACTTGAGCAATAGTAGAGGCGGCCAGGACAAAATTGTTGGTCAGAAAACAAAGCTCTTTTCCGGTTTCTAAGTCCAAGAATCCGACCAGTCTTAGTTTTTTAGGGTAGTGTTTGCTTGTATGGTAACCGGTAAGCTCAATTTCCCGGTCAAAGAGCACCCCCTTCTTCCTGGTGTTTTTAGTGATATCCTGCTGTCCGGTAATTTGGTACTTGAAGTTTCTCTTGGCCCGAGTGACAAAGAAGACCCTGCTGTTATCCAAGCTAAAAAGCCATTTGAAATCAAGGTAACCCCGATCTACGGAGATTATGCTGTCCGGTGTAAGAGGAAAATCTAAAGTTTTGGCGACTTTAATCTCATGCTGCTTGCCGTCGGTCACTACCAGAAAAGCAGGCAGCGCCCCGCTGTGATCATAGAGGCAATGCATCTTGATAGCGCCCTTGCGCTGCCTGAAACTGGCCCAAGGAAAGAGGGAAAGGCAAAGATCAATGGTAGAGGCATCCAGGGAGTAGAGAGGATTCTTGAATCGGAATTTGTGCCTGGGAGTAACGCTTTTGCATCTACGCAAAAGACTGTAGAAAAGATCCTCATAAATGCGGTAGTCGCGTGAATTGTTGGCGTCTGAAAGGGTTGAGCGTTTTATGTCTTTTAGTCCCACATGGTACCATCTGTTACTTTGAGCTCTAAGAGATAGCTCTATATCCCTTAAACTATCCTTGTTCCTTATCTGAGAATAAAGCAGTGTAATAAACTGCTGCCAACAACTAAAATATTTGACGTAGCGGTCACCGTCGTAGGCTTTTACCGCTTTTTCGAATTGATGTCTGGGTATAAGCTGTAGAAGTTGGTTGTAGATAGTGCTAGAATGAGCCATAGCTTGAAACCTCCTGGTAATTGGGTTACTACTGGTGATATTGTCTATCACTGTTTAGGAGGTTTCAAGCTATTTAAAAAGTTTTACCGGACGGCAGTGAAGATTTATAATCCTATCTGTTTATTGGTTTGCGATAATTAAATTACTCTTTCTTCAAAAACGTGGATTCTAACTGGTGCTTAACATATATTGTTTCTTCAATAAGCGCTTATTTGGTATAATATAGCAGGCAATAAAGTTATGAGCAAACCCGCGGGGTGAAAGGTTGGCTTAGTTGGCGTAATTAGAGGAGGGCGTTATGTTCACCTTAGGCATACCGGAGTTAATTATTCTAAGTATGATTTTAGTTTTGCCCGGTGTAGCTATACTGGGATTAATAATATTTATCATTAATAAATCGGCAAATCAGCGGGCCGTTGTGATGCCGCCGCCCCCGGCAATGCCGAACGATACTCGGAGGTGTCATAATTGCGGCGCGAATTTAAAAACCAGCCTTAATTTTTGTACTCAGTGCGGAGAAAATTTAATAGTAAATAGGTAATATAAATCTCTCCAATAATTTTAGGTTGTTATAGTTATGAACTGTTGTTGATAGTTGATTGTTAATCTTATCGATAATCTTAAAGGCAAAAAAATGATTGTTTCTCAAGCTGCCATAATTTATAATCTAAGCTAAGAGCTAGTAGATATAACGGTCGGTAAAGCCAATAATATTAATATTTTCTCTTAAACAACAATCGCCAATTTGAAATAAATAAGACTGCTTATGATTAAGATAAAAGAATATGAGATAATCGAGGAGCTCGGCCGGGGCGGGATGGCGACTGTATATAAGGCCAGACAGCCGGCGCTGGGCCGGTTTATCGCCATCAAGGTGTTGCCGCCTTATTTCGCTCATGACGAGGAGTTTGTACAGCGCTTTAAGCGTGAGGCGCTGGCGGTGGCTAAGCTGCGCCATCCCAATATTGTCCAGGTCTACAATTTTCATCAGGAAGACGACCTCTTTTATCTGGCGATGGAGTATATCGAGGGCGGTTCGCTTGCCGATTTGTTAGAAGCGGAAGGTCCGCTATCTCTTCAATTGTCCGCCTCCATCGTCAAGCAGACAGCGGCGGCATTGGACCACGCGCATCAAAAAGGCTTTATTCATCGTGATATTAAACCCAGTAATATCCTTTTAACCTCAGATCGACAAGCGGTATTAACTGATTTTGGCATTACTAAGGCTATGGACGCTACTCGGCTGACCAAGACTACTTTTGGCGGTGGCACTTCCGAGTACATGCCCCCGGAGCAGGCTAAAGGCGATCCAGTTGACGGGCGCGGCGACCTTTATTCTTTGGGGATAGTCTTCTATGAGATGTTAACCGGGCGTTGTCCGTTTGAGGGCGGCAATCCGCTTTCAGTGATTCATAGCCAGGTTTATGACGAGCCGCCTAAGCCGCGCGAATTTAACGCGTCCATCCCGGTATCAGTGGAAGCAATTATCTTAAAGTTACTGGCCAAGGAACCGGCCGCCAGGTTTAAAAACGGTTTGGAACTGGTGGCTAAGCTGGCAAGTGTTGATTTTAAAGAGCCGTCTAAAAAAAACCTAAAAGCCAAGCACGTCAAACAAAAACCGACGATAACGCCGGATAAAGTCGCAAGCAATGCGGATGTTATCAAGTCTAAAACGAAAATTAAAAAGCCGGCGTCGGCGGATAAGCCGATGGAAACGGTAGCAAAAACCAAGTTAAAACCAGTGGAAACCACGGTTAAGAAATCTGAAGCAAAGGCACCGGCAGTCGGCGAATCGACGACCGTTAAAGCTTCCGAGGGCGTTAAATCCACTAAGTTGAAGCCGGATGTGTCTGACGCTGATAAATCTAAAGCTACATTGCTTAAGGGTAATAAGGAGTCTACGTCTAAGGCGTCTAAGACCAAGTTGAAGTCAGCGGCGGACGGCGCGAACAAACCTAAAGCCACATTACTTAAAAGTAACAAGGCAACTACGACTAAGATGTCAAAAAGTACGAAGTTAAAAAAAGACAAATCGACTCCGCCTGAAGTTGGCAAGGCAACAACAATTAAAGGGTCAAAAGCCACCAAGCTGAAGCCGGCTAAAACGAAATCGGTTGCGCCGAACAAAGCGACGGTGATTAAGGAAACGCCGGTGATGAAAGCATCCTCGGCGTCGCAAGATAAAAAATCGGAGTCAAAACAGACACGATTTAAAAAAGACCCAATCGAAGTCAAAACCAAGCAAACTCAAGTTAAAAAAACCGTAATTAAAGCCAAGGCTAAGCAGACACAAATTAAAAAAAGCGCCGGTAAGTTAACGTCAAAAAAGACGCGGGTCAAGAGAGCGGATCAAAACGTCGCGTCAATAAAGGCTGCCGATACTAAACAGCCCGCAGTTCCAAGTTTAACGATTGAAAAAGATAATATCAGTGAGATTGGTCAAGAAGCGGGCAACAGGCGATTCAGGAAGTTCGCGCTAATCGCGGCTGGTTTGGCCGTCTTAGGTATGGTAGCCGCGTTTGCCTGGTCTAATTATAGCAATCGATATCCTTTTCATTACCAATTTAATTCCGCTGTTAGCACTGTCGGCCAGGCTAAAGTAGTCAGGGAGATAAATCTGCAGACTAATGGGAACGCGAAAGTTTTAGTTGTCGCCTTAAGGGTGAAGAACGGTCAGGGAGATATCGAGGTGCGGGAGAGTATTCCCAAATCGCTGGCGGCCTCGGTAAAAGCTATAAGATTCAACCGGCAGCCGACGCGTATCATCAATGACGACCCGGTTATACTCTGGCGCCTAAAAGCTAAAAAAGGCGGGACCAACCTGATATATCGCGTAAATGTAAATAAAAAATAGATCGGAAGAGCGTCGTGTAGGGAAAGAGTGTAGATCTCGGTGGTCGCCGTATCATTAAAAAAAAAAACAAAACACAAAAAAAAAAAAAATAACAATCTACTCATTTTACTTACTGACCTGTATATTGCGCACGAT
>CAJVYJ010000170.1 GCA_913009475.1 uncultured Actinomycetes bacterium
CATACGAGATATATCAGTGTGACTGGAGTTCAGACGTGTGCTCTTCCGATCTCCGTTAAAAACGTTTTTTCAGGCATAATATCCATTAATCTTAAAATTAAGAGGAGATAAAAAAAGGGTCTCGCGCGAGGCCCTTTTTGTTTTGATTTTATATTTTATTTTAACGGCGTCCGCCTTTTTTGCCAATTCTTTCGAAAAACTCTACTCCATGGCGTCTTTTAGTGGTCTCGCCGCCTTTTTTGCCAATTGCTTCATAAAATTCTGAACCATATTTTTTCTTAACTGCTTCACCTCCTTTTTTGCCAATCTTTCGATAAAACTCCGGGCCGTATTTTTCCTTGACCCGTTGCCCGCCGCGTTTAGCCTGGGGCGTTCCTGGTTGTGGTCCTCTTTTCGTCATAATATTCCTTTCTCCTTTCCACCTTAATAATGCATTATTTTTTTAAATTTAGCAAGCAGAAATATAAACCTCCTTTTTTAATATTTACATTCTAACTACCCACCAGTCTTACATCTAAACATCTTGGTAGGAGAAGGGTGACGTTTATTGCAAATCGGGAAATGTGTGGCCGCGGAGCTTGCTCCGCTTATGAAGATTAACAGTCTTTGGGTCTTGCCGCCGCTTCTGTCCCGCTGTGCTTGCGCACATCGAGAGCCCTCCGTGGCGTCACCCCTCGGCTGCAAGGGCACGTTATTCGTGAAAGCTGGCACTTTTTGTTATGCTCAGCTCGCCTACGTTTGTCATTCTCAGCTTGACTGGGAATCCAGGTAAAGAGGTGTATTGGAACCAGAACAAAGAAAAGCATTAAAAGGCGCAGTTGACCGTGGATCCCCGATCAGGTCGAGGATGACAAGCATGGGGTGAATCGGGTGACGGGTTATGGGGGACGGTGTAGAGACGTTGCATGCAACGTCTCTACATAACAAAAAGTCCAAAATCTACCCCTGTCCAGATAAATATCGACACACCCCTTTATCCCCTCTTGATAAAGGGGATAAAAACACTGGATTCCCGATCGGAGTCGGGAATCCAGTGAATGTGTAGCCGCGGAGCTTGCTTCACTTGTGAATTGAAAGCGTAAAGAGGTCGGGAATGACATGCGTAAAGGGGTGTGTGGATGACAGGGGTCGGCCTCCGGCATATGTCCATAAAGACAAGGAACGTGCGAACTTACTGGTTTAAAGCCTTTTTTGCTGCCGCGGCGTGTTGACCTGACGGCTTAAGTTTTAAGTAAGCTCCGTACGCGGATTTAGCTTCATCGGGTTTGCTCAGTTTAGTTGCCGCCTCTCCCAAATAAAACTGACTGTCAGCCTGGTCAGGGTTGGTTGCAACAACTTCTTTTAGTTGGTTGTAACCGCTTTCAGTGTCACCTTTTAAAACCTGAGCGATACCTAGTCCGGACTTAGCGCCTAAATTATTTGGGTCAGTATCCAGGGCTTGTTTGTAATAGGTAGCGGCCAGCTCATAATTTTTAATGTCAACGTTTAAGTCGGCCTGACCGATTAAGTTCTTGACTTTGTTTGTGTTATCATTTGGCGCTGAAGCGGTTGTCGACGTAGTTGAGTTGGTCGCGGTAGTAGTAGTTGTAGACGTATTGGTAGGTTGTTGTTTTGTTCTTCTTGGGCCGGAAAATCCCGTATAAAGTATAGGAATAAAAGATAAGACAAAAGAGATCGCGGCTACAAGCGCGATTATACGTGTTGTTTTACTGGTTCTTTCTTTATTTATCATGGATACAACTCCTATTTTTGCTAGATTTTAGCATAGATAAGAGTCAGTGTCGAAATATTAACTAATGATAAGAAAGGCGCCGATAATTCGTTCCAATAAGAAATCAAAGTTGATAATACAAGGTAAAGTTGCCCAAGAACATTTTGAGCAACTTTTTGTCGGTATTGCAGAAGAAGGAATATAATAATAAATTAACGTTGGCTTTTCTTACCCGCTTCAATCAACTTTTTTACGCGCTGTCCGCCTTTATGGCCGATAGATTCATAGAATTCATGGCCGTATCTTTCTTTAGTGACCATGCCGCCCTTAGGGCCGCCTATACGCCCGCCTTTCTTGCCTATCTCTTCATAGAATTCAGAACCGTATTTCCTAGCCGTTGCCTTACCGCCCTTACGGCCGGCTTCACCGACGGTCATCTTGCCTTTATTTGTCAATTTTTTCGCCTCCCAGACAATTAAGCGGGCGCTTATTTCTTTTTCTTACCCGCTTCAATCAACTTTTTTACGCGCTGTCCGCCTTTATGGCCGATAGATTCATAGAATTCATGGCCGTACTTAGCCGAGGTGGTTTCTCCACCTTTTTTGCCGATTTCTTCATAGAAGCTCGGCCCGTATTTTTTAGCCGTAGTTTTACCGCCCTTACGCCCGGCTTCACCGACGGTCATCTTACCCTTGTTCGCCAATTTTCTCACCTCCTTTTATAGACTTTATCTTTCTTGTATGGCTTGAGGCTGAAGACCTCCAGTACTTAGCCATATACCTAGCTATAAAAATTGCCTGTTAAAACATTGCCCTAAATTTTTACCCTGTGTTAACCTATTTAAACATTACAATAGTAAATATCTTTTTAATACTGAAACTAGTATCTATTGCTAAGCGGAAATAAGGCGGCGGTAAGTGGCTAAATAAATTACTTAAGAGGTTGTAGGATGGTTGTTGATGACAGGCCGCCAACCTATCGTAAGAACGTACGTAAACTGCGAGTATGGCGAGTTAGATGTTGCCCAGGTGGACGTAGTTCAACTTCTCTAATGCTATTTGTTGGGCTTTTTTTAGAACAACAATAGGAGTCGGCGGCAAGGCCAATTTGCGTGCGGGAAAGTATCTGGAGAAATGCAGCGGAGTATCGCTGCCCAAATTATCGGCTATCCAATCGACCAGTTCCGTGATATGTCGGTCATCCGTATTCCAACCGGGTATGAGCAAGTTGGTTATTTCAACATGGCATTGCCTTTTGGCCCTTTTAGCCAGACGCAGCACTGGTTCCAGTTTGCCGCCCAGTCGATGATAAAATTCATTGCTAAATCCCTTGATATCGATGTTCATCGCGTCAATAAACGGGAGCAACTCCGCGAACGGTTTTTCGTTTAAGTAACCGTTGGTGACAATAATATTTTTAAGGTTGTGTTCATGGGCCAATTTTGCCGCTTTCAGCAGATACTCAAACCATATCAGTGGTTCGTTGTAGGTATAGGCAATACCGATATTATTTTCCGGTTTGTATTTAAGTGCTTCCTCAATTAATTGTTCCGGTAAAAGCTCACGGGTCAACTTATCGATTACTTTTCTTGGGTCTTGTTTGCGAAACATGTCTTGCGGATGGGCCAATTCCCAGTTTTGACAATATGGGCAACCTAAATTACAGCCTATGCCGCTGACAGAAAAGATGGCTGAACCGGGATGATAATGAAAGAGCGGTTTTTTTTCGATGGGGTCGAGATGGGTGGCCGATACGCGTCCGTATGATATAGCGTATAAACTTCCCTTGATATTTTGGCGAATATAACAGATGCCTACTCTGCCGGGGTGGATTAAACACTCATGAGGGCATAGTAAACAACGGACTTTATTTTCATCTAATTTTTCATAATATTGCGCTGCAATCATATCAAGTGTTAATAGTCTATTTTATTACTTGTTCCCCTATTATGAGGCTGCTTAACGATTATCATTATATGAAGATATGAAAGAAAGATTTTTTATGGCGCCAGCTTAAATTATATTGCCGCTTATTATTCAAAACTTTTCATACAGACCAGGATTTTTTCATAGATATTTTTTAGATTTTTACTATCTAACGGCCCTGTATTACGCAAAGATAATTTTGTGAAGATCTCATTTTCACGCTGTGAGTCAAGGACCGGCAGTCCGGCCTTATTTTTCAACTTGCCGATTTCTAACACTATTTTAGCTCTTTTGTTTAATTCCTCGACAAGTCTCTCATCTATACGGTCTATCTCTTGACGTAATTCGTTAATTTCTTGTTCTTCCGAGAACATTATCAGATCGGAAGAGCACACGTCTGAACTCCAGTCACACTGATATATCTCGTATGCCGTCTTCTGCTTGAAAAAAAAAAAAAAAAACACAAATACATCCCTCATA
>CAJVYJ010000171.1 GCA_913009475.1 uncultured Actinomycetes bacterium
ATGTGGTTGTTGTGTATTAGTTTTTTTTTTTCAAGCAGAAGACGGCATACGAGATATATCAGTGTGACTGGAGTTCAGACGTGTGCTCTTCCGATCTGATACCCACCCATAAAGGCTTGGTTAATTTATTAAAAAAAGAAGCCAAACAAGCTGATCAAGTCATTATCGCCACCGACTTCGATCGCGAGGGTGAGCTCATCGGAATTGACGCGTTAAACCAGATAAAGACGACTAATCCAAACATTGAAGTAAAAAGAGCTCGTTTTTCCGCCTTAACCGTAAAAGAGATTGATAACGCGTTTTCTAATCTTGAAGACCCCCACTACGCGTTGGCGCAGGCGGGAGAGGCGCGGCAAGACATTGATTTAATTTGGGGAGCGACACTGACCAGATTTATTTCTCTCTCAGCCATGCGCCTTGGTCGACAATTCTTGTCAGTAGGACGCGTGCAAAGTCCGACCTTAAATTTAATAGTTCAACGTGAACATGAGCGCCGTGCTTTTAAATCGGAGCCTTATTGGCAGTTAAAGGCACGGTCAAGTTACGGAAAAGAAGAGTTTGTAATTAACCATAAAACAGAAAAGTTTTGGGATAAAAAAGAGGTAGACAAAGCCGTAGCCAATATCTGCGATGAGGCCGTGGCGGTTAACGTTAAAAAAACTGAAAAAAATCTCTCACCCCCGGCGCCTTTTAATACCACATCATTCTTGGCCGCCGCCGCGAACCAAGGTTTATCGCCCGCTAACGCGATGAGAATAGCGGAAGGATTGTATATGAAAGGCTTCATCAGCTATCCGCGTGTTGATAATACCGTCTATCCCAAATCGATTAACTTTAGAGACATATTAACGGCTTTGGAAGGCACCGATAAACTTGGAGCCCTGGCCAAAAAGATAAATGCCCAAACTAAACTGGAACCCACTAGAGGGAAGAGGATGGCCACCGACCATCCTCCCATCCATCCTACGGCCGCCGTAAGAAAAGACGCTGTCTCCGAGCGAGACTGGAAGATTTACGAGCTCATAGTGCGCCGCTTTCTGGCGAATCTGGCGCCTAAGGCGAAGATCGCGTCGGTCAGAATAGATTTTGACGCTAATAATGAACCACTTTATATTCGCGGCAGCCAAACTAAGTCACCGGGTTGGTTAGAATTTTACCCGTATGGGAAAAGAAAGGATAATCCCGTTCCTGATATCTGTAAAGGTGACAAGGTTAAAATAATAGAAAAAATAGTTGAGGCCAAAGAGACCCAGCCGCCGGCGCGTTATAGCCAGTCATCGCTTATCCAAAAAATGGAAGAGCTAAATCTGGGAACAAAAGCAACACGGCATAATATAATTAAAAACTTATATGACAGAGGCTATACCCATAACGACCCGGTCATCCCTACCGACTTAGGCATAGCCGTAGCCGACACCTTGAACAAATACGCCAATAAAATATCGTCTCCTGAGATGACGGCCGAGCTTGAAGCCGAGATGAATAATATTGCCCAGGGTAATAGCAAACAAGAAGAAGTGGTGGACAGGTCGCGACAGATCTTAGCTAAAACCTTAGTAGAGTTGTCGACAAAAAAGGAAGAGGTGGGTCAGCAAATCAGGGCCGGCATACTCGAGAGCCAAACCTTAGGCAAATGTCCCAACAGTGAAGGCAACTTAAGGATTATACGCTCCAAAAAGACCAGAAAACGTTTCGTTGGCTGTAGCGACTATCCGGATTGTAAAACCACTTACCCGCTGCCTCAATATGGAGAAATAATTCCTTTAGGTGAGATATGCCCTGAATGTGGCTCGCCCAAAATCAAGGTCATTAATAAAGGTAAAAGACCTTGGACAATATGCATCGATCCCAATTGCATAACCAAAGATGAGTATAAAAAATCCAAAAAAAATACGAAATGAAAATTGCCTTAGCTCAGTATCAGCCAAAAGAAGAGTTTAAACTTAATATAGATTTAGCCTTGCGTTACATCGACGAAGCCGGGGACGCCGGAGCTACAATAATCTGTTTCAATCAATTTTTTTTAGGAATAGTTCCCAATAAATACGACAGACGTTTGATTGCAGCTTTGGCTGAAGCCGCTATTAAGAATAAAATAGCCATAGTAACCGGTAATTTGATTATCAATAAAAATAATTGCGCGGCTACCAGCGCCTATTTTAACGCGAATGGCGAGATAACTAATATCCAGTCGGAGAAGACACCGGCGTGCGGCTTTAATGCCCCCAGTTTGTTCGCTACCGGTCTGGGCCCCATGTTGGCGCTGACCGAACTTGAGGCTTATGACAGCCAAGTCGACAGTTTGATCCAAGATATTAAACCTAAGGTTATCTTGATGCAGAGCAGCGCTATCTCCCTGCTGGAAGCGGCGGCAATCAAGAAACTGGCCATTGACCGTTCCTATAGTCAAGCGCCGCTGGTTTTGGCCGTCTCGATGATAGGCAAATTCCTTAATAAAGATTACCTAGGTTGCACCATGGCGGTAATGCAAGGACAAATATTAGCTGAGGCGCCGGACAGCGCCAATATTCTACTCCTAGCTGACGCGGACACCGCTAATTGTGCCAACTACCAAGTGTTGCGCAAGCAAGTCACGATTCCCGAACTATTGCAGCAAAAGTTAACTCACGAAGCCGCTCACTGATTTAAAACCGATTAAGTTAAAATTTAATTAAAATTAAAATCAACATCTGACTTTAGAGTCGGGGGTCAGGTCTTGCATTTTCGCATTTTTAGCTAAAAATGCGAAAATGCAAGACCTGACCCCTTCCTTATATGGTATTTTATATACAGATAATCTAGGAGGATGTAAATGCGAAAAATAACTATCATCGGCAGCGGTAACGTCGGCGCTACCGCTGCTTTTTTAATCGCCGGTTCCGGATTGGCCGACGTGGTTTTATTAGACATAATCGAGGGTGTGCCCCAAGGCAAAGCCTTGGATATGTCACAAGCCGTTCCCCTAATGGAAGCGGAGACAAGCATACTGGGTACAAATAACTACGCGGATATTACTGACTCCGATGTCGTTGTGGTTACCGCCGGTCTGCCGCGGCGCCCTGGCATGTCGCGTCTAGACTTATTGGGGGGAAACGGCGCGATTATCACCCAAGTGGTAGAAAAGGTTAGCGAATTCGCGCCCAACGCCGTCTTGATTATCGTCACCAATCCCCTGGATGTGATGAGTTTTCTCGCTTATAGAAAAGGCGGTCGGCCCAAGCAGCAAGTAATCGGCATGGGGGGCTTATTGGACAGCGCCCGTTGGCGCTATTTTCTCTCAATAGCTGCTAACGTACCGACGACAAAAGTCGGTGGTCTGGTCATCGGCGCTCACGGCAACACTATGGTTCCTCTAGCCAGCCTGGCAACTATTTCCGGCCGGCCGGCCACGGAGTTTATCAGCCCGAGCGATATGAAAAGCGTTGTGGAAAAGACCAAGCACGGCGGCGCTGAGATTGTCGGCTTACTTAAAACCGGCAGCGCTTTTTACGCACCCGGCACCGCCATATTTACCATGATAAAAGCAATTATAAATGATGAAAAAAGAATAATTTCAACTTGCTGTCTACCTGATGGCGAGTACGGGCAGAGCGGCCTCTTCCTCAATCTTCCCGCTGTTATCGGCGCCGGAGGTTTGGAAAAAATTATTGAACTTGACATTTCCGCGGCGGAAAAAGAAGCTCTTAACCTGTCGGCAGCGGGAATAAGAGAAGCAAATAAAGAGCTTATCAGCGATCTATAAACACTTGCAAGAGCCTTAAGAAAAAGTTTGACAACTTTAAAGAACCGAGTATAATTAACCACTAATCCACTAATAAACTGTAATAATTTCTTGGTTATGCCAATCAATGGGCTATAAATAATAATTCAACTAATTAAAGGAGCACTATGAAAACGACTACCGCCGATTCCAAATTATATCTCATCTTAGCCGCGTTACTACTTTTAAGATCGGAAGAGCACACGTCTGAACTCCAGTCACACTGATATATCTCGTATGCCGTCTTCTGCTTGAAAAAAAAAAAAAAAAAACACACACCCCCCCCCCCCCCACCCACACCCCCCCCCCCACCCCCAATCC
>CAJVYJ010000172.1 GCA_913009475.1 uncultured Actinomycetes bacterium
CGAATGCTCTTGGCTTGGCTGGTTGTTTTTTTTCTACCCGGTTTCCTTTTCCTTCCGCTGGTCAGCAAGACCATCAAGCCTGACTGGCTGGAGGCGGTACCGCTCTGTTTTGCTTTGAGCATCGCCTTTTTAACGCTTCCCTTAATGGGCGGCTATCTTTTACATGTTAGTTTCGCTGTTGTCACTTATCTGGTACTGGTAACTATCGGTCTGTTGATAGTAGTAATGTTTGGGCTGGATTTAATGGAAATAGTTTCTCCGGCGGTTATTGATACAAATTTTAACATTGCCAATGTCACGACCGCTGTTCTCTCCTCCGCGGTTTTTTCTTTAGTACTTTGGTTGGGTGGCGCCATGGTAACAATCGGTGACAATAAGGTCCACTTGGCCAGGATAAGGCGGATACTCGCGGTTCCTGCTCTATCACCTCATGCTATTGAGCCTTTTAAAAACGGCGGTATCCATCCGGCCTACGCTTATCCTTATTGGCATATGTTGCAGGCGCTGGTCTCCAAGTTATCCGGTATTGACCCGATACTGATTTGGTACTATATAAACGCCTTGCTCGCTTTTGTATCCGTGCTGGCTATTTATATGTTCGTTAGGCTGCTTTTCGATAACCGCCTTTTAGCCGCGTTTACTTGTCTATTAATATTTTTACCACAGATATTCGCCGGCGGTGATTTTTATGGTATGTCAAATAATCTTATCAGCCGGCGGTTGATAGCCCACCCAAATGAATTTTCATTATATTTAATGGCGCCTTTGCTGCTGGGACTATTTATCGCTTTTATAAAAGCAGAGAAATTTAATACAGCGTTATTAATTCTGCTAGGATTTTTGGGTCTAGACCAGGCCTTTATACACTTGCCGAATATTTTCTATATTTTTATTTATCTCTCTGGTTTTTTAATTATCATGGCTGTTTTGAAGAGGTATGAGAGACGATATTTAATTAAAATTGGTGCTGTTTTATTTGTTTTTGCTGTTGTGGGTGTTATCTTTTATTTGGGAGTAGCTTCGGAGGCAGGTAAATTAACGTCTTCTTCCGGTGCTGATGCCACGTATTATCTCAATAAAGGAAAGCTTTATATTGTCGGCAAGGGTTTGCTGCTGCCATCGCCAAAAAACCTAATCTCATTGTTAATACCTTTTTTGTTGGCGGTTTTTCTAATACCATTAGCTAAGAAGAGCCTCGGTTTCTTGTTTATTATTGCCAATATTATAACAATATTATTTATTTTAACAATTCCATGGGTCTTTATGTTGATGGCTAAATTTATTACTTATACTATGGCAAATCGTTTCTTAGGCAGTGGCTTGCAGTGGATACTGTTGCCGTTGCTTCTTTTTTTATTAATAACCTATCTCAGCAAAAGAGCGGAAGAATTTTGGGAACATGGCAAACAGATTCAGGCGGCTGTCATCGCGGTAGTGCCGTTATTTTTTTATTTTATTTTATGGCCTTACATAACTAAAATTATGAGCTCATTCAATAACAGTATTACTTTAGTTTTCGCGATTGTTATATTGTTATCGGTCCTCGGTTTAATGTTATTAATATCTTTTAATAAAATATCGTTTAACACGAATTTACTAGAAGATTTATTAACCGGTAAGCCACGTCTTATCTTATTTATAATATTCTTTATTATGTATGCCGCTTTTTCAATTTCAACTTCTGGTTTTAATAATTTGTCAACCGCTATCGCGGAGACCAAGTCATTGCCTACGGACCCAATAATTATTCAAGGCAATAATTTCGAAGTGTCATGGTCATTAATAGGCGCCATTAAGAACAATGTAGGCAAAGATCAAGTAATATTATCGGATCCCGGCACATCGGAAGTGATAACGGCATTTGTTCCTCGTTTTGTTGTTACATATCCGTCCGGGCATCAAGCGCCTACTGAAGTCGGTGGTGATTCCGCAGAACGAATGCGAGCGGCAATTGATTTGTTCGTTCCAAATAAGAGTATTGCTCAGCGCAGAGCTATAATTTCGCGCTTTGATATCAATTACATTGTAGTAAATCGCAATACTCTCCATAAGTACAAAATGCAATCAGAGAATTTGTTGCCGGGACTAAAGGTCTTATCTGATGACGGCAATTTTGTCCTATATAAAGTTGAAAATGGACGGCAATAGAGTGAACCGTTGTTTCCATGTCTTATTTTGCCATTTACAACTTTGAGCTGCCTGAATGCGTTTACGCACAGGCAGATCGGGAATCAACGGTCCTTTGAGCTTGTTATTCCCGCGGAAGCGGGGAGCCATGGCCCAAAGTGCTTGTCATTCCCGACGTGATCGGGAATCCACGGCCCACTGTGATTTAGATTCCCCCCCCTTTTTGCAAAAGGGGACTGCATTCCCCCTCCCCCTTGACGGGGGAGGGTTGGGGTGGGGGTGAATTGTCAAGATTGAAGATCTGACCCCTTTTTAAGGAGATTTTAATTTGTCAATCATAAGTTTTACCAAACAGGTATTCAAAGCGCAAACAATGCGATTTACTATCGCAACTATCACATTGTTTTTAGCAGGTGTAACAGAAGGCGCTAGCGTGGCGCTTTTGCTGCCCTTGCTGAAGATGGTCACCAATGGTGGCAAGGACGAGACGGCAGCCGGCCGTGTCGGCCGGGCGGCAGCCGGCATTTTAAGTTTCTTTGGCTTACCATTTAATTTGCTTACGGTTTTGCTCCTGATATTCATGGTTATCGTCATTCAACAGTTGATTCTACTCTTGCAAAAAAAGGCTGCTATCAGCACTCAAGTCCGTTTTGAGGCCGGTTTACGGGAACAGGTTTATAAAGCGGTTTTTAACGCCAAGTGGCCGTTCTTTGTCCAAACTAAATTGGGTCATATTACCGATACATTATCTACAGAGGTCGCCAATTGTGGGCAGGCAGTCCGTATACTAAATATGCTCTTAAGCGGTTTATTGATCTCAATAATTTACTTAGCTATGGCTCTTATTTTATCATGGCAGATGACAATAGTGATTATTATCGGCGCCGGATTAGTGATGCTGTTGATGTGGCGGCAGACTAGTCGCGGTAAGCTGTACGGCGAGGCGGTGGCTCAAGCCAACCAAAATTTTCAAGATGAAATAATCGAGCAAGTTTCCGCGGCAAAATTAATTAAAGGTTACGCGGCCCAGAATGTGGTTATCGATAGATTTAGGAATTATTATGAAGCCTTGGCTACATCAATGTATAAGGGAGCTTTTAATCAAGCAAAGTTGCGGGTGATGCTGGAATCCGGCATGTCTATTATTCTACTTGTCGCAATCTATACTGCAGTGACTTTCTTTAGTATTGACATTGCCGGTTTAATGATTATCCTATTTATTTTTTATCGGTTATCGCCGCGCTTGTCAAATATTCAAACCAACGCTCATAATTTAAATATTTTTATCCCGGCGCTCCAGAGAGTCCAGTCGCTTGAGCAACAAGCCTTGGTGCTAAAGGAATCAAACGGCACTAAAAAATTGCACCGCTTTGAACGTGGTATTAAGTTAAAAGATGTCAATTTTTCCTACAACCCGGATAAGCCGGTTTTGCGAAACATCAATTTGGAAATACCAACAGGCAAAACCGTTGCCGTAGTTGGCAGCTCGGGTGTGGGTAAAAGTACTATTGTCGATTTGGTTATTGGATTGCTGGAGCCGACTAAAGGCGAGGTATTGTTGGACGACTTCCCAGTTTCCGCTTATGAATCACATGGCTGGAAAAGTAAAATCGGTTACGTCGCCCAGGATACGGTACTTTTTAATGATACGGTTGCGGCTAATATTACCTGGTCATATCCTCAAGCGACACAAACTGATATTATTGAGGCCGCTAAGCTGGCTTATGCCCATGAATTAGATCGGAAGAGCGTCGTGTAGGGAAAGAGTGTAGATCTCGGTGGTCGCCGTATCATGAAAAAAAAAATAAAACTATTAACCAAGCTGACGACAATAACCTATATCCAA
>CAJVYJ010000173.1 GCA_913009475.1 uncultured Actinomycetes bacterium
CTTCGGCAACGACTAAGATTTTTGCCTCCTCCATAATCTCTTTACCGATAAGCCCTCGAGGATAGCCGGAGCCGTTGATTTTCTCATGGCTTTGCAGGACTATCTCTTTAATCGGCCAGGGAAAGTCGATATTTTTAAGAATATTGTAGCCGACTTGCGGGTGGGTCTTGATAAGTTTTAATTCAAGTTCGTTTATCCGGCCTGGTTTAGCCAGAATCTCAATGGGCACGGCAATTTTACCGATATCATGTAGTAGAGTGGCCACGTGCAAACCTTCGATCTGCGCTTTTGTCAATGATAGATTCCTGGCGATGGCACGGGCCAGGGCTGAGACGGCGCGCTCATGGCCGGAGGTATAAGGGTCGCGAATCTCGCCGAGCTTAGTGACGGTCTCGACTATTTGCTGAAAGGCCTTTTTCAGTTTTTTACTGCTTGTTTTTAATTGCGCAGTGCGTTTATTTACTTGTTCTTCAAGGGTTTCAGTCAGTTTTTCCAAGGCCAGATTTTTTTCGACAAAACCGCGATGGACCATCTCGAACGGCGCCAGACATTCACTAAAGAATTCTTCGGCCGCCAGTGATTGGCGGATATAAGCTTGCGGGTTGGGGGCGGTATGGGCGAGAAAAATCATAGCGTTTTTATGTATCTCACCCATCCCCACAACGCCAAGGCCGCTTTTAATCGCAAGTCGTCCCAGGTCATATGCTTGTTTTAACGCGTATTCGCCGGCGCCTGAGAGATAGCCGTGCAGAGCCAAGATATATTGTTCTTCCAATTCTTTAGGCCGATTTTCCATTAGCTAGTACCGTTATAATGCGCGACCAGCGCCAACGCGTCATCCGTATGTCGCGCATAGTTTTGAATGATGAAATCAGCGAGTTGTTGCGGTTTTTTATCGAGTGGCAAATCATCGATAAAGCTGCTTTTATTCTCCCTGGGTTTTAACGATACAGTTATTCCGTAATTTATCAAAAGAGGGGGTATGGCGGTTTTTTTATGCAACTTTGACCCTCCATTTTTTTACGGTTACGGTGGTGCCTTGTTCAGTCGTGGAAGTGATTTTAAAATCGTCCATCAGTCGTTTGACACCCGGCAGTCCCATTCCCAGGCCGGCGCTGCTGGAATAGCCATTTGTCATGGCTAATTTGGTATCAGGAATCCCGGGCCCTTGGTCGCTGGCGATGATGACGATGCCGTCGCGGTTGTCTTGTTGGATCAAACTAAGAATTATTTCTCCATGTCCGGCATAGGTAATGATATTGCGTGCCAGTTCTGAGATGGCGGTGGCGATAAGGGTCAGGTCGCAACTGGAAAAGTCGAGTTTTTTTGCCAGTTCACGCCCTTTTTGGCGGGCGTTTACCAGATCAGTTTCGTTTTTAATATCCACATGAATTTCCACCGTTATCATCCACCGACCTTTATATATTTATCTAAGAATGCTAATCTTTCTTCAAGGTCAAAGATCGTGTTTATATCTTCCAAATTCTTTTCTCTTTCAGTTCCGGAAGGTCTCTGCCGGTTTGTTTCTCAAATTCAGGATTGCAATCCACAATATAGCTTGTCTTGGCGTCTATTAAGACAATGCCGTTACCGGCCTGTTCAAAAAGCGCTTGGTATTTTGACTCAGGGTCTTGAGAATTTCCTATCTCATACTTGGGGGTTGCCATTTTCACCTTCATTTAATTTGTTACTATATTCTTTCCTTTTCTTGTTTTTTTAATCCTGGAAGTCAAACGTCATTTTGGGATTGTTGCCCGGGTTGAAGATTCTTTTAGCCTTTGGGTCGTAAATCCCATAAATATTGAATTGAAAAAACTTTACAAATAGTAAAGAATGCTGAACATATCCATCTAACTGCTATACTCCCGCACTCTAGAGTGCGGGAGTATAGAACGCTTGCTAATCTGTTTTTTTGGTCATTGGTCTCTAGTTTAGAACGGTTAGAATATAGCTTACTACGGGAGATTAATAGTTTTGCTTCAATAAAGTTTTTTGGATTTCTGAGTATGGTTGGGAATGACAGGCACGCCTCTACGCAGCTGGTTTTGATATTTTTATAGCTAACGGCTAAAAAAATTACAAATTTAACACAGCTGTAACAAATTAGGGTTATAATCGTTTAATGTTAAGCAATTAAGTCAATCATATAAGTTTTTAAAAAGAGGAGAAAGGAAGGTAGTATGGGCATTACCAAGGACGCCGAGTACGTATTAAAGACGGTTAAAGAACGTGACATCCGTTTTATCCGCCTCTGGTTTACCGATGTGTTGGGTTTCTTAAAGAGTTTTGCTATTACGCCCGCTGAGCTTGAAGGAGCTTTAACGGAAGGGATGGGGTTTGACGGTTCTTCAATTGATGGGTTCACCAGAATCGAAGAGTCGGACATGATTGCCAAGCCTGACCCCAGTACTTTTGCTATCATACCGTGGCGGCCGGAGACTCATGGGGTAGCCAGAATGTTTTGCGATGTTTATAAACCGGACGGTAATCCCTTTGAGGGCGACCCGCGCTATGTTTTAAAGCGTAATCTAAAACGGGCCGCTGATATGGGCTTCACAATGTATGTGGGTCCGGAGCTTGAATTTTTTTATTTCAAAGATTCTAAAGGTACTGAGACGCTGGATGAGGGCGGTTATTTTGACTTGACGCCGCTTGATGTCGCTACTGACTTGCGTCGCAATACCATCTTCGCGTTGGAAAAGATGGGCATTTCCGTCGAGTACAGCCATCATGAGGTGGCGCCCAGCCAGCATGAGATAGACCTGCGTTACTGTAACGCTTTGTGCATGGCTGATAATGTAATGACTTACCGGCTTACTGTTAAAGAGATAGCTCAGTCGGAGGGGGTTTACGCCACCTTTATGCCGAAACCGATATTCGGTGAGAACGGCAACGGCATGCATGTTCATCAGTCACTGTTTAAGGGTGATAACAACGCTTTTTTTGACAGCGGGGATGAGCGCAGTTTATCTAAAATCGGCAAGAGTTATATCGCGGGTATCTTAAAGCATGCTCGCGAGCTGACGCCTATATTAAATCAGTGGGTAAACTCCTATAAGCGCTTGGTGCCGGGTTATGAGGCGCCGGTCTATATCTGTTGGTCGCGGCGCAATCGCAGTGCGTTGGTGCGGGTACCGATGTATAAACCGGGCCAAGAAAAAGCCACGCGCGTGGAGTTGCGCAGCGCCGACCCGGCTTGCAATCCTTATCTGGCGTTTTCGGTCATGTTAGCCGCTGGGTTGGAGGGAATCGAGAAAGGCTATGACTTGTCTGATGAGGCATCTGATAATATTTATGAGATGACGGAAGCTGAGCGTAAATCGGCGGGGATCAATACTTTGCCGGAAGATTTACATGAGGCGATCGAGGTAGCGGAAGGCAGTGAATTGCTTAAGAAAGCGCTTGGTGAACATGTTCACGATTTTTTCATCCGTAACAAGAAAGCGGAGTGGGATGAGTATAAAGCGGAAGTCTCGCCATTTGAATTAAGAAAATATCTCTCGACTCTTTAAATAGACATCAGGGTGAGCCAAGCTTTGCCCTTACGATAAGAGATAAAAAGGGGCGGTGCTATCGACCGCCTCTTTTCTCTTTTAAGATAGAGCTATAATATTATTTATTATGATTATGATAAAAATACAACTGATGATCGAAGATGAAAAATTAAATAAGAAAATATCCGATATTTTAGGAAGAGCCGATTATGAGCTCAATATTATTAACGATCTCATTCACGCTGATGCGGACGCGGATATAATTTTATTGGATATGGAAGCCGCTGCTGCGGGCAGTCAAGAGATCGGAAGAGCACACGTCTGAACTCCAGTCACACTGATATATCTCGTATGCCGTCTTCTGCTTGAAAAAAAAAAAAAAAAAAACAGACATGCTGTAATCAGAGATGAGAGAGCGAGCGCTCGTGAGACAGTAATATAGTGAAATCGAATCGGGGCTGTCGGTGAGCC
>CAJVYJ010000174.1 GCA_913009475.1 uncultured Actinomycetes bacterium
TTTAAAAACTGCCGCTTAACGGATATAGGCAGCGGCGCCGGGTTCCCCGGGATACCGCTGAAAATCGCTTTTCCGGAAGTAAAGCTGATTATGGTCGAGAGCCGCCGCAAACGAGCCGAATTTCTGGAGCTGCTTATCTCCAAGTTGGAGCTGAAGAAAACATCGGTTATAAGAATTAGAGCTGAAGAAGCTGGGAGGGCCCCTGATTTTAGAAGAAAAAATAATATAGTGGTAGCTCGAGCTGTCGCTGAGCTCAGTGTTCTGCTAGAATATGCATTACCGTTATTATCTGTTGGCGGCTGGTTTGTCGCTTTAAAAGGGCCAAAAGGTGTGGCGGAAGCTAAAGACGCTGAAGGCATAGCAAATATTTTAGGGGGCGAAACAAAAGATATAATTTCTGTTAAACTAATACCAAACAAGGTTCGCAACTTAATTTTGATACAAAAAGTAAGGGAGACACCGGAACGTTGGCCGCGTCGGACAGGTGTTCCCGGTAAAAGACCATTGAAGGCTGGTAAACTCTTAAATAATGAATAAAATTTCAACTGGGAATAATAAACTTGTAACTGAGCCTGAAACGGCGCGGAAATCTCAGCCGACTGCAATCGACCGAATATACCAAGGAAAAGGCAGGGTTATCGCCATCGTCAACCAAAAAGGCGGGGTGGGCAAGAGTACGACAGCGGTTAATTTGAGCGCCTGTTTAGCGCAAGCGGGCCAAAAAGTATTACTGGTAGACCTTGACCCGCAGGCCAATTCTACTAGTGGCCTGGGTTTGAATACAGGCAATAGAGAGCTGTGCGTATATAACGCGCTGATGGAAGATGAGAAGCTGGAAGATTTAATTGAGAGCACGGCCCTACCCGACCTCTATGTCGTTCCGGCTACGATTAATTTAGCCGGGGCGGAAGTAGAGCTGGTATCGGCGCTATCGCGTGAGGGCCGGTTAAAAAAAATTATCAGCCCTGTATGGCAATATTTTGACTATACGATTATCGATTGCCCGCCTTCTCTTAGCTTACTGACAATTAATGCGCTGACCGCCGCCAAGGAGCTGATTATTCCTATACAGTGTGAGTATTACGCTTTGGAGGGGTTAGGCAAGTTGCTCGACAGTATCAAACTGATACGCAATCATTTAAACGATGAGCTGAAGATAGCCGGCGTGCTGATGACTATGTTTGACGCGCGGACAAAATTATCTCAACAGGTTACCGCGGAAGTAAAAAAATATTTTAATGACGAAGTTTTTAAAACTATTATCCCTAGAACCGTCCGCCTTAGTGAAGCGCCCAGCTTTGGTCTACCGATTATTTTGTATGATCGAAGCTCAAAAGGGGCTATCGCTTATCAGGATTTAGCAAAGGAAGTGATTGAACGTGGTTAAACGAGGTCTGGGCCGTGGCCTTAGTTCTCTGATTCCCTCTTTCGCGCCGGGAAATGAGATGCAACTGGAACATATTTCACCTGGAATCATCAAGCCAAACCCTAACCAACCCCGCCGGCAGATCGATCAGGAAGCTCTGGAAGAATTGGTTGCCTCTATTGCCAAGCATGGCCTCATTCAACCGATAGTGGTGCAGGCAAAAGGGAATGAATATGAGCTGATAGCCGGTGAAAGGCGCTGGCGCGCGGCTAAAGAAGTTGGATTGAAAACTATTCCGGCTTTGGTGCGACGCCCGGATAACGGGCAGTCCCTGGAGCTGGCTTTGATTGAGAACATTCAGCGGGAAAACCTAAGCGCTATCGAGGAAGCACAAGCTTATGACCATTTAATTAAGGAATATAATTTGACGCAAGCGGAACTGGCGACGCGTATTGGTAAAAGCCGGACAGCGCTTACTAATACATTACGGTTGTTACAATTACCGGAGGAGTTGCGGCTAGCTATTTTGGAGGGCCGGCTCTCGCCGGGGCACGCTCGTGCTGTCTTGGTATTATCAAGCGAATCAGACCAGGTAAAATTAGCCGATAAGATTGTCACCGAGGGGCTCTCGGTCAGACAGGCTGAAAGCTTGGTGCGACTCTGGCAGGTAGCGGGCATTCCTAAGACCAGATTGCCTTTGCCTAAGTCATATCGGAGTGCCGCTAAAAAGTTAAGGAGTTTCTTAGGAACGCGGGTCAAAGTTAAAAGAGTTAGAAATAAGAATAAGGTTGAAATAGAGTTTCAAGATGAATTCGAGTTGGAGAGGATTCTCAACCTGGTCATTAATCAAAAACAGACATAGAGCCGGCTAATATGATTTATCTTGATAATGCCGCTACAACTTACCCGAAGTTACCGGAAGTTATAAAAGCGGTTAGTAAATGCTTAAAAGAAGAAGGTGCCAACCCTGGGCGTGGAGGTTATAGTTTAGCCATAAGAGCCGCGCGTGTTATTTATAATACCCGGGAACAATTGGCGCGTTTATTCAATGTCGATGATTCCGCGAACATTGTTTTTACTCTAAATGCCACTGACAGTTTAAACATGGCCATCAAGGGAATAGTTAGGCCTGGTGATCATGTCGTCACCACTATGGTGGAACACAACGCGGTTCTGCGGCCATTACAATGGTTGGAAACGAACCGGAAAGTCGAATTTAGTAAAGTTCCCGCGTCGTCTGAGGGTGATATTGATTTAAACGTATTGGAGGCGGCGATAAAGCCCAATACGGTCTTGATGGTCATCAATCACGCTTCCAACGTAATTGGCTCTATTTTACCTATAGCCGCTATAGCTGAGATTGCTCATCGTCGGAATATTCCTATCTTGGTTGACGCTGCTCAGACCGCGGGTGGTTTCCCTATTGACGTGCAAACTATGGGTATTGATATGCTGGCCTTTACCGGGCATAAAGCTTTGCTTGGTCTGCAGGGTACGGGTGGTCTTTATATTAGTCCGGACCTCGAAGTAATGGAGTCGCGCCAAGGTGGGACGGGCAGTGATTCCAGCGGGCCTCAACCTAAGGTCAGACCGGATAGATACGAGAGCGGCACACCCAATACTCCTGGTATTGCGGGTCTGGGAGTCGGGGTCGAGTTTATTCTTAAAGTCGGCGTTAAAAACATTTTTAATCACGAGCAAATTTTAATAGAACGTCTCATGGCTGGTTTTAAAAATATTCCCGGGTTGACAATGTACGGCCCGTCTGTAGGTGTGGAACGGGTGCCTTTGGTATCAGTTAATTTAACCGGCATTTCACCGCATATGTTGGCTCATACTTTGGATAAAGTTTTTGATATCGGTGTTCGCGCCGGTTTGCATTGCGCGCCGGGAGCCCACCAGACTATCGGTACGGCTGAAAAAGGTACGGTTAGGTTTGGTTTATCCTATTTGACCACTGAAGATGAGGTGGATGAGGCCATTGCGGCTGTCAGTAAAATAGCGGCTGGGAGATAAGGGAGCGTAGAGGTGAGAGGGTTGAGGATAGAAAAACGCACGCGTAAAACGTAAGGCGTAAGCTCTCTGTGGCGATAAAATCGTCACTCTGAGCGGAGGGCCAACTAAGAGTGAACGAGTCTCATATTTACGGTAGATTTTTTTGCCAGGTTAACGATTCTCGGAATGACGGTGAGACGTTGAGATTTACAATTTAATATTTACAATGGCGAACGCAGTGAGCCTATGGATTTTTTATTTGTGCTTAGGAGCAGCTACCGCAGGATGAGGATGAACAACCGCCACAGGATGAAGAGCCGGATGAAGTAATGCTGCCGCCGGTTCCTTTTGAGCGCGACGCGAAGGTGGAAAATAATTTTTTTAAATCATCACTGCCGCAATGCGGACAACTCAAACTGTCGTCGGCGGCTCCAACCCCGACCAGCAACTCAAAGTTATGTTTACATTTTTGGCAATGATATTCATATAATGGCACAATCTCACCTCATTAGACCTAAATAATTTTATCA
>CAJVYJ010000175.1 GCA_913009475.1 uncultured Actinomycetes bacterium
GTCCTGTTGGGCGTCTTTTGCTTTCTTTTTTTTTTAATGCTCCGGCGACCACCGAGATCTACCCTCTTTCCCTACACGACGCTCTTCCGATCTCGACCGTCAAATTGCTTTTATTACTAATTCGTCAGCGGAGGACGTGCGCCGTTTACGTTTAAAATTAGGCCTGCGGGCTGTTTTTAAGACTGTTGATACTTGCGCGGCCGAGTTTGCTGCTTATACGCCTTATTACTACTCGACCTATGAAGAAGAGACTGAAGTTGAAGAGAGCAAAAATAAAAAAGTAATGATATTGGGCAGCGGCCCTAATCGTATTGGACAGGGCATCGAGTTTGATTATTGTTGTGTTCATGCCGCCTTTGCTTTAAAGGAAGAGGGCTATGAGACCATTATGGTTAATTGCAATCCGGAGACGGTCTCCACCGACTATGATACTTCCGACCGGTTATACTTTGAGCCGCTGACGTTTGAGGATGTTATGAATATTGTTGACGCCGAGAAGCCTGACGGCGTTATTATCCAATTCGGCGGTCAGACTCCCTTAAAACTGGCCAAATCTTTGGACCGGGCCGGTGTTAATATCTTCGGTACTTCGCCGGACTCGATTGACTTGGCTGAAGATAGAAAGCTTTTTGGAAAGTTATTATCCGATTTGTCAATTCCGCAACCGGACCACGGTACCGCGCGTTCTTATAATGAAGCCTTAGTGGTGGCAAAAGAGGTCGGTTATCCGCTACTGGTGCGGCCGTCATATGTATTAGGCGGACGGGCGATGGAAATCGTCTATTCGGAAGAGAGGCTGGAAGGCTTCATGGAACGAGCGGTTAAAGCCTCACCGGAACATCCGGTATTGTTGGATAAATTTTTAGAGGCGGCTATTGAGGTGGATGTTGACGCGGTCTCTGACGGGGAAGAAGTCCTAATCGGAGGCATAATGGAACACATAGAGGAAGCCGGTATCCATTCCGGTGACAGTGCTTGCGTTATTCCCGCTTACAGTTTAGGCCGGGAGACTCTTGAAATAATAAAAGAATATACGGTAAAACTGGCCATAGCATTAAAAGTCAAGGGCTTAATAAATATTCAGTATGCCGTAAAAGATGACAAAGTCATGGTCCTGGAGGTAAATCCCAGAGCGTCAAGGACTGTCCCTTTTGTCAGTAAGGCGACAGGTATACCGCTGGCTAAACTGGCGGCGAAAATCGCGGGCGGGCGGCGGTTAGCTGATATAGCGCCTAAGAATAAGATAAGGATGGATTATACCGCCATCAAAGAAGCAGTTTTACCGTTCAATCGTTTTCCCGGGACTGATACAATTTTAGGCCCGGAAATGAGATCTACCGGCGAAGTGATGGGTGTCTCCGACTCATTTGGGATGGCTTACGCGAAGTCCCAGATAGCGACGGGATTTACCATTCCCGCGCAAGGCAAGATATTTATTAGCGTCAATAATCGTGACAAGCGCGCCATAATATTAATAGCCAAGCAGTTAGTAGGCCTTGGATATGAGATAATAGCCACCAAGGGCACCGCTGAAGTTTTGTTGCGTTCGGGTGTTACGGTCGAGACTGTAAAAAAAGTCCATGAGGGGCGGCCTAACGTGGTCGATATGGTAAAAAACGGTGAGATACAGATGATTATCAATACGCCGCTGGGGAAGGGGTCACGCTCCGACGGCTATCACATTAGAACCGTGGCCGCGGTGAACGGTGTTCCTTGCATAACTACTATGGCGGCGGCCGGCGCCATGTTGCAAGGTCTTGATGATTTACAAAAAGGCAAGATAGAGGTTAGAGCTATTCAAGATTATCATCAAAGGGCCAAGAAGAAAGCCGAGGTATAGTTGTGCAAGTGAAAGCGACTGTTTTGCAGAAGGATGAAGTCGCGCCCCAGGTCCATAAGATAAGGTTTTTTGCTCCTCGGATCGCTAAATCGGCTCAGCCGGGACAGTTTGTCCATATTAAGTGCGGGGAAGAACAAAACTATATTCTCCGGCGGCCGTTCAGTATTCATCAAGCTAATTCTAGTGACAGTATTGAAATATTGTTTAAAGTTGTTGGCCGGGGAACAAGTTGGCTGGCCAAGTTGAAGGTCAAGGACAGCGTAGATATTATCGGCCCGTTGGGAAACGGGTTTAGTCTGAAGAGCCGGCCCGGCAAGATAATGTTGGTAGCCGGCGGGATGGGCATCGCTCCCTTAATATTTCTCGCGGACAAATTAGCTAAGGAACATACGAAAACATATACTGTTATTGGCGCGGCCAATAAAGAGCTGTTGCTTGATTACATGAATCTAAAACGGCTTACTCGCAAAATAACGGCTGCTACTGAGGATGGCAGCCAGGGAGTCAAAGGTCTGATAACCGATATATTACCGGCCGCGATCACGGAGGACCATCCGGATGTAATATTTGCCTGCGGGCCGTTTTCCATGTTAAGAGAGGTAGCGTTTATAGCTCGGCGGGAAGACGTGGATTGTCAAGTCGCGCTGGAAGAACTTATGGCTTGCGGGGTTGGCGCCTGTCTGGCTTGTGTTGTTAAGACAAAGACCGGATTTAAACGGGTCTGCGCTGACGGACCTGTCTTTGACAGTCGTGAGATCGAATGGTAAGCGTGTCGATGTCGGTAAAACCGGCCATGGCGACAAATAAAAAGATAAAAAGGAGGGCTCGGGTATGAGTCGACCCGATCTGGCTGTTGAAATAGCGGGAATAAAATTAAAAAATCCGGTAATAACGGCATCCGGCACATTTGGATACGGGCGAGAATACGCTGAGTTTATCGATCTTAATAGACTTGGCGCTCTGGTAACTAAAACCATAACTTTTCAACCGCGATCAGGTAATCCGGTTCCTCGTATATGTGAGACCCCATCGGGGATGTTAAACTCGATTGGACTGCAAAATAACGGCGCTGAAGCTTTTGCCGCCAACGATTTGCCATGGTTGGCACAATTTGATTTACCGGTAATTGTTTCCATCGGCGGTGATGACATTGACCAATACTGTCGTGTTACTAAGTTTATTAGCCAGGTGGAAGGAGTGTCGGCGTTGGAGGTAAATATATCCTGTCCCAATGTTAAGTTCGGAGGTTTAGGTTTTGGGCGGGACCCGCGTATGGCAGCGGATTTAGTCGCAAAAATACGCACTTGCTCGACCCTGCCCCTGATAGTAAAGTTGAGCCCGAATGTCGGTGATATTGTCGCTATTGCGCAAGCGGTTGTCAGGGCCGGCGCTCAAGCAATCTCCTTAATAAACACGGTCCTGGGTATGGCGGTGGATATCGAAAGTAAGCGGCCCAGGCTTAAGTCGGTTGTCGGCGGTCTCTCCGGTCCGGCCATCAAACCAATTGCTTTACGCATGGTATGGGAGGTAGCGAAAGCGATTGACGTGCCGGTAATTGGTATCGGCGGGATAGCAAGCGCTGCTGACGCTCTTGAGTTTATCTTAGCCGGAGCCGGCGCTGTTGCCGTAGGCACCGCGGTTTTTATGGACCCGCAAAGCCCTATAAAGATAATTGAAGGTATTGAGGAATATCTGACAAAAAACGGTTATGACAAGATTAGCGATATCGTCGGCGCTTTGGAAATAGCTGAGTAGTGAAACGGCCTATTGTGGGGTAAGTTAGATTTTTTTTATAAATACCAAGGCAGCAAGAGCGCATTGTTCTTGAAAAGCATAAAATGTGTAGCGGCGAAGCTTGCTTCGCTTGTGAAAGATATAAAATGGAGATCGGAAGAGCACACGTCTGAACTCCAGTCACACTGATATATCTCGTATGCCGTCTTCTGCTTGAAAAAAAAAAAAAAATAAAAAACTGAAATCTGCGGTAGATCGGAAGAGCGACGGGGAGTGAAAGAGTGTGTACGAAGGTAACA
>CAJVYJ010000176.1 GCA_913009475.1 uncultured Actinomycetes bacterium
TAGCCTGGTACCGGGAAACGGGTAAAAAATAGTGTGTTGGATTCTATCCGGCCGCGCTAAGGCGTTAAGTTCAATGGTATCGATTATCGTCCGCGGGGTCTCGAACGGTAGTCCGATCATGTTAAATGTCATTACTTTTATTTTGTAGTCATGGCATATTCGCACCGCGTCAATGATATGTTGGCGCGTCATTTTGCGTTGCAGGACTTGATTTCTAATATGATCATTGCCGCTTTCCAGCCCAATTCTTACCTCGATGCATCCGGCTTGCTTTAATAAAGCGGCCAGAGCCGGTTTTACCAAGGTGGGCCTTAAATTGCAGACAAACGGCAAGCCGACCTCTTTTGGAAAACGGCGGGCGAATTCTTCAGCCCAATCACGGCGTAAAAAGAGTATGTCGTCATCAAAATGAAATTCTTTGATAAAATCAAAATCAGCCATGATTTTTCGCGCTTCTCCGATAACATAGTCAACGCTGTGAAAACGGATGAGCGGCCTGATGTTGCCGGTGGCTTTGCGCAACGCTTTGTTACAACAGTAGGTGCATTGATAGGGGCAACCGCGCGAGGCCATCATCATTGCCGCTCCGTCTCTTTCATTATATAGATGCTTATAGTCGAAAATATGGCGATCCGGGAAAGGCAGGTCGTCCAGTTCAGAAACTCGCCGCCCCGGTTTATTCAGCACAATATTTTCTTTGTTATGCCGGCCAAGACCTTGAATGCCGGATACACTGTCTCCGTTCTCCAACGCTCGACATAGTTCCACCATTAAATCTTCGCCGTCTCCCAGGCAAACGAAATCAATTCCCACTGTAGACATAGCTTCATTCGGGTTTAAAATCGCGTGAGTGCCGCCAACTATTACAGGTATGTTCGATCCCGTTTTATTGATCCAAGCCGCCATTTGAGCAACTAAAGGAAAAGAGTTTGTCGTCGCGGAAAAGGCGATTAGGTCAGGGTTTGATTCCGTGACTTGATTAATAAACTCTTCTTGGGTAATTTTTGGGTTATACACTTGGAGCAGTCGACAATTATGTCCGGCTTCTCTCAGCGCGGCGGCGATAGAAGCGATTCCGCTATAAAAAGCGCCCCGATAATCAGGGATCAGAGCTAATATGTCCGGATAAACAAAGGTAATGTTTATAATAAATCACCTTCTCGGGATGTTTGTTTTGGTTCCGAGGAACGTTGACCGAATATCAAGCTCAATTCTTCGCGATTAATCGCTTTGGTTAAAATTATCGCTAGGGGATATATTAAGGCCAAGATTACTAATTGTAAATAGATTGTCTGATAGCGGCTGAGGTAAATAGCTAAAATACAAGCTGAGGTTATAATGGCTACTTTAGGTATAATTTCCAGCGTTAACTTTATCTGGGCGGATTTGACGATAATCCAGATTCCGGGGACAAGAACCAGGAGTTCGGTTACGATAGTGACTACTGAGGTTGCCAGATAGCCATAAGCGGGCACAAAGATTATATTTAAACCAACGTTAACCAAGACCCCTATCAAGCTTAAGATCAGCGCTTTTTTCTGTTGGTTGCTCGCGGCCAAGGAAAAAGCGACCAAAATTGATAAAAACATCAGTCCGAGAGCTATGGACAAAAGCTGCAAAGCTATGGCGCCATCAATATATTCTTGTTTCTTGAACATAACACTCATTATTTTAGGAGCCAGCAACCAGATTGAAGCAACCAACGGCCAAGCCATTAAATTAAGATAATTAAAGGCTTGCTGAAAATATTTTTTAAATAGCTCCCTATCTTCTTGCCAGTATTTTCCCATCATAGGATAGAAGGTATTGACAAAAGTATAGGGAAACACCACGCCTACATGAATGAGTTTGTAAGCGGTACTGTAAACACCGGTAGCCTTGAAACCGGCTAAAAGAGATAAAATAATGATATCGATACTGGCGTAAATATTAGATAAAAAATACGCTAAGCCCAGAGGAATCGCCGCTGCGAACAACAGACGCCAATTAACGAAATCGAAGCCTTCCCATTCAAAAGGACGAAATCTTAAAAATAGATAAGCGATGACCAGTAGATTTACAAATTGGCTTAAGACCCAGGCCAGCGTGTATTGCCATAAGTTGCCGGCGGATACGCTAATAATTATTACTAACGTCGTAAAGACCACCGCGGCTGTAACATTAGCGGCGGAAACATATTTCATCCGCAGATTGATTCGGAAATACGCGACCGCGACTGAGATCATGGCCATAAATAAAATTACCGAGGAAACTATAATAGCCAGTTTAATTACCTGGGGTTTATAGCCTAAGATAAAAACGGTGGCCAACATTAAACTAATCGATAACAGGGCCAAGGTAAATTTTATCACCGCTAAATTGGCTAAGAGGTTTTTACCTTCCTTGGGTTTAACTGAAATAGTCCTAACTAAGGTATCGTCTAAACCGAAATCGGTTAAGAAAACAAAAAAAATGACCATATTGGTGACCAATGAGTATTTGCCTAATTCCGCGCTGGTTAAAGAGCGCACAATGATAGTAAAACTAACCAGTCGCAGCATTAGAACAATAATGTTTTCCAGCCACTGGACGCCGATGTTGGCGAATATTTTTTTACCAAAAACCATAAAATATCATCCTAAAAACGATAGAAAGTACAACAGCGGCTGCAAGCCGGGAAGGGCATATCTTCTGAGACGACTTGACGAAAATCTCGCATCTTCTCTCCCCGCCAGATTTCCTTGAATGGTTTGTCGAGAATATTACCGATTGAATATCCGAGGCACGGGCTTACTTTCCCGTCCGGGTGGATGTTTACCGTTTTCCACGGGCCCAAGCATTTTTGACTGAAACGTTTGGATTGAAAGAGGCCGTCCTGATAATATTTCTTAATATCATCGGCGGAAAAATCAGGCAAGAAAGTTATTAGAGAAGAATATTTCTGTTTTTTAATATATTCTATTTTAGCGGCGAGTTTATCGGCATCGTAATCACTCATGCTTCTGATAAAACCGCCCCATTCGGCGCTTAGATCACCGATTTTACTAGAAAATACTTGTAAGTGTTGTTGCCATAGATTTTTGTCGAGAAAATTAGGATGCAAGTAAGTCACCTTATCGATTTGCAATTTATCCGCCAAGTCGGCGATTTTATCCAAGCTGTCCCAATTATCAGCTAGAATCGTACTGTTTAAGCTGATCAAGGGATATTTTATGCCAGCTTCTTTCTTGATGGCCGCCACCTTCTTGATTCCCGCTATGGCTCTATTGAACGCTCCTTCACGTCCTCTTATTTTATCGTGTACCGGCGCCGGCCCGTCAATTGAGACAATTAATTGATTAAGACCTAATTCAACCAGTGTCTCGGCTGCTTGACGCAGGTGAGTGCCATTAGTAATTAACGTCATCGGCATATCTCTTTCGGTGAGCATTTTCATAAATTTTTGCCACTGCGGATAGAGCAGAATCTCTCCGCCGCACAGAATTATCGCCGGCTTGAATTTCGATAGCTCATTTAGTGTTTGTTCGTATTGTTCGGCCGATAACTCGTTCTCAAGGCGATTGTTAATTTGATTTTTAACATAGCCCGTCGTTGACCATTGGCCGCACATTTCGCAACGCAAATTGCAGCGGTAAGTTAGAAAAAAAAGAATTTCTTGTGGCCAGACTGCCGGAAGTTAGATCGGAAGAGCACACGTCTGAACTCCAGTCACACTGATATATCTCGTATGCCGTCTTCTGCTTGAAAAAAAAAAAAATTTCTACTTTTTCTTCTTTTTTTTTTTCTTCTCTCTTTCTCTTTTCTTTCTCTTCTTTCTTTTCTCTTTATTTTTTCTTTTTTTCCTTGCTTTCTTTTCTCTCTCTCTTATATCTCT
>CAJVYJ010000177.1 GCA_913009475.1 uncultured Actinomycetes bacterium
CTTCCAGGATGCCCGCGCTGATCGGGCCACATCAGTCTCGGCCCTGGGTCAAACACTTGCGAGATTTATCACAAGTAAGGACGGTAGAGAGATGACTATGAATTTTCTGCCTACTAAAATTTGACAGCTACAATGTGTAAAACATCTTTGTTTATAAGATTTGGCTATGCTATAATTTTTAATTGATCTTCTGTTCCATTTATAAATGGGACCGCAAGGAGTCTTTACGCAAAGCAAAGTTTTGAGAGACTCTTACATATCTATTAAATAATTTAGTAGATATTCAGAGACCGAAGGAGGTGACTATATTGCGACATTATGAAATGATGGCGGTTATCGATGCTGACCTCGACAGTGATTCCGATGAGGCTGCCGTTAAAAAGATAGAATCGCTTATTACCAAAAACCATGGAAAAATCGAAAAAATCGACCAATTAGGTAAGCGTCGTCTGGCTTATGAGATTAATCATAAGCGAGAAGGCAATTATCGGGTACTATATTTTAACGGGGACCCATCAACCATAAATGAGATTGATAGGGTTATGGATATAACCGATGAAGTGCTTAGATTTGGTATTTTTCGGATGCCGGAGAAGAGGTAGAAAGGATTAGTTATGGCAAGTTTAAATCGTGTGATTTTAATTGGTAATTTAACCCGGGATCCGGAGTTGCGCTATACGCCCAGTGGTCGCGCCGTGGCTAATTTTGGCATAGCGGTAAATCGCATTTTTACCAATAAGGATGGGGAAAAAATTAAGAAAGTTGATTTTTTTAATATCGTTGTTTGGGCCAAACAAGCGGAGAATTGTGCTGAATACCTTCATAAGGGCAGTCCGGCGGCGATTGAAGGCCGACTGCAAAGCCGCTCTTGGGAGACGTCTGATGGCGATAAGAGAAATACCGTGGAAGTAGTAGCTGATAACGTTCAATTTCTAGGTCGGCCCGGTGGTGACTCATCAAGGCAGTCGGCCCCGAGCGCGGCCAAAGAACCGGCCGAGATCAGCTTGGATGAAGAGATTCCTTTCTAGTTTAGAAAACATAAGATTAAGTGAAGATAAATTATTAGATAAGGCAATATAATATAAGGTTGAGGAGGAAGAGAATTGGCTAAAAAAACACCTGATTACGCACGCAAGCCGTTTAAGCGTAAATACTGTGGTTTTTGCAAAAATAAGATTGAGTATATCGATTATAAGGACCTATCATTGTTGCGGAGATATATCAGCGATAAGGGTAAAATCAGGTCACGTCGGGTAACAGGTAACTGCTCCCAGCACCAGCGGGATTTATCTATTGCTATTAAACGGGCCCGGGAGATGGCTTTAATAGCATATACATCAAAATAAAATACTAGATGATTTTTCATAATCATTATTGTATCTATCCAGGGCTTAATATTCATGGAGGAAAAATGGAAGTAATACTAGAGGAGAGAGTGCCTTTGTTGGGCGGTGAGGGTGAGGTTGTTAAAGTGGCTGACGGCTACGCGAACAATTATCTTATACCGCGGGGATTGGCGGTTTTAGCGACAAAAGGCAATATTAAACAGCTGGAATCCAAACAAAAGTTGTTGGCTAAGAAGTCGGCTTTACTTAAAGCGGAGATGAAGAAGTTAGCCAAAAATATAGACGGCAAAACAGTCGTTTTGCAGATGCCCGCTAATGAAAAAGGTCGTTTATTTGGGGCCATTACCAGCAAAGATATAGTCAAGGTCGTACGTGAAGAATTAAAGACTGAAATCACTAAACATCAGCTAAAACTGGCCGAGCAGATTAAAACCGTCGGTAGGTATGAGGCAAAAATAAGCCTACATGGCGAGGTAGAGGCAGATTTAATTATTGAAGTCGAGGCAAAAACTAAAAAAGCTGTTGAATAAATCATGACTACTAAACGCATGCCGGACCTCGATATTACCGCTTTTGAGCGTGTTCCGCCGCATAATTTAGAGGCGGAACAGTCAGTTTTGGGTTCTATGCTGCTTTCCGCTGACGCAATTGCGGTTGTTCTTGAAATAATTAAACCGGATGATTTTTACCGCGAAGTCCATAAGCTTATATATGACGCGATTTGTAAGATGTATTTGGAAGCGGAACCCATTGACACCATCACAGTTTCCGAAACATTAAAAAAGATGTCTAATTTGGAGAAATGCGGCGGTAAGCCTTATATTTATAATCTCGCCAACCTGGTTCCTACGGCCGCTAATGCTAAATATTACGCGGAAATCGTAGCTCGTAACTCAGTTTTGAGAGGCCTGATTACGGCCGCCACCGGCATAGCCGCGATTGGCTATGACGCGCCTGATGATTTGGCGCGTGCCGTTGATGAAGCCGACAAGTTGCTCTTTAATGTCACCCAAAAACGAGTATCGGAAAATTTCATTCATATAAAACCGCTGTTAACCGAAAGCTTTGAGCAGATTTCAAGATTAGCTGAATTAAAGAGAAGTGTTACGGGAATCTCGACCGGTTTTACTGAGTTGGATAGAATGACCAGCGGTTTGCATGATTCCGATTTAATCATCGTGGCTGCCAGACCAGCCATGGGCAAAACTTCATTAGCTCTAGCAATGGCCAAGCACGCGGCGCTTAAGGAAAAAAAATCAGTGGCGATTTTCAGCTTGGAGATGAGCCGGCATCAGTTGGTCCAGCGTTTAATATGTTCAGAGGCGAAGGTAGAAGCTCAGAAGTTGCGGCGGGGACAATTAAGCGATACCGGCTGGCAGAAGATCAACCGAGCCATAGGGCGTCTTTCCGAAGCGGAGATATATATTGATGATACGCCCAGTATTACCGCTATGGAAATCAGAGCTAAATCACGCCGTATGGCTAAGCGTAAATTAGATTTGATAATCGTGGATTATCTGCAACTGATGGTCGGACACAAACGGGCGGAAAGCCGACAGCAAGAGATATCTGAAATATCCCGTTCTCTGAAAATCCTTGGGCGTGAGATGGAAGTCCCGGTTATTGCCGTCTCTCAACTCTCCAGAGCCGTGGAATCACGTGACAACAAAAGACCTATCTTATCCGACCTGCGTGAGTCGGGCGCGATTGAACAAGATGCCGATTTGGTGATGTTTATCTACAGAGACAAGTATTATAACCCGGATAGTGAGGATAATTCCGCCGAGATATCGATTTCCAAACATCGCAATGGACCTACTGGTAGAATAAATTTAGCTTTTATAGAAAAATACACAAAATTCGAAAATCATTCTCATGAATAATTTCTAAAACAACTTTCCCAACAAAAACTTAACTAAGACCTAACATTTGACGATAGATAAAGTTAATAACGGCCAAGCGCCTGTTGTTAGCTTAAATTTTACTTAAAAATGTACCAAGTGGTTTTGACGTGAGAAATATTGGGAAGGGTGAGTTAAATAATGCTCAATGAAAGTCCGGTAGCCCACAAAGCTATCCAGTGTGATGAAAAAAGTGTATGCGAGATAAAAAAAGAGATAAAGTTATTAAGCTTTATGTTGGACAATCATGAGTATGCCGTTGAGGCGGTCAATACTATTGAGATTTTGCGTTTGGTGGCCATAATCCCCATACCCGAGGCCCCAACGTTCGTGCCGGGAATAATCAATTTAAGAGGTAGGATCATACCCATACTTGACCTGCGTTTAAGGTTTGGGTTTCCACATAAATACTATAATTTGAACACGCCAATAATTATCGCCACTAACGGCAGCTATATGATGGGCATAATAGTTGATCAAGTCAAAAGATCGGAAGAGCGTCGTGTAGGGAAAGAGTGTAGATCTCGGTGGTCGCCGTATCATTAAAAAAAAAACAAAAGTAATAAAACAATAAAAAAAAAAAAAAAAAAATGAACACAA
>CAJVYJ010000178.1 GCA_913009475.1 uncultured Actinomycetes bacterium
GGAGTCTGGATGAGTAGGGGAGTAAGAAGGATAGTGTGATGAGTGTGCAGTGATATTTGACTATGATAGTGTGGTGGATCATCATCATAATATAAAATAATTTTTTTAGTGTTATTTTTTTTTTAATGATACGGCGACCACCGAGATCTACACTCTTTCCCTACACGACGCTCTTCCGATCTCCCCCAGGATAATATTTAAGACCAGGAGCAGCAACAACGCAAGTATTCCATCCTTAATATTCCAAGGTATGTGGTCCATGGTATCAGATAATAAGTTCGACATTATCGACTTTGCGCCGAGAGCCTGATGAATTCATCTTCCGACAATACCGGCACCTTTAATTCTTTAGCCTTTTTAAGTTTGCCGCCCGCCTTCTCGCCCGCGATTACAAAATCCGTATTACGGCTGACCGTTGATGAAACGCGTCCGCCTAAAGCTTTTATTTTCTCCTCAGCCTGATGCCGGGTAAGCGTTGTTAATTTTCCCGTTAGAACAAATGATTTGCCGTTGAATTTGCTTGCCTCTCGCTGCTCTTTTTTTGCCGTCATTTCTAAGCCGGCCAGACGTAAACGGCTGATAATACGCTGATTATTATCTTCCGAGAAGAAAGAGATTACACTCTGGGCTATGACCGGACCAACCTCCATAATATCAGCCAATTCATCATAAGAAGCTGCAGCCAAGCCTTTTACGGATAGAAAGCGGTCCGCTAATACTTCCGCGGTCCGCGCGCCGACATGTCTGATGCCTAAAGCAAATATCAACCTGGATAAGGGCCTTTTTTTCGACGCTTCAATAGCGGACAATAAATTACCGGCGGCTTTGTCTTGAAAATGAGGGACTTTTTCCTTGATATCGGCAAATTTTAAGTAGTATAGATCGCTGATATCTTTTATAGCTTCGGCTTCCAAAAGAGATTTGACCGTCGACGGCCCCAGTCCTTCAATATCCATCGCCCCGCGGCTGCCGAAATGAACAATGCCGGCGAAAATCTGTGCCGGGCAAGCGATATTAATACATCGCGCTATCGCCTCACCCTTTAATCGCTCTACTTTACCGCCGCAAACAGGGCATACTTTTGGCATAATGAATAATTTTTCACTTCCATCCCGCTTGGATGCGACCGGAGCCACGACTTCCGGTATGACATCGCCCGCTTTTTGCACAATTACCGTATCACCAATACGAATATCTTTGCGCTGGATTTCATCCTCGTTATGGAGCGTTGCCATGGATATGAGTGAGCCTGACAAACGTACAGGCTCCAAGACCGCCGTTGGCGTCAGGGCCCCGGTGCGTCCGACACTAACAACAATATCTTTAACTAAAGTCGTACGCTGTTCGGCGGGAAATTTATAAGCGATGGACCATCTGGGGGCCTTCGCGGTGGCACCTAAGCGCCGCTGTTGGTCAAGGTCGTTTACTTTTATAACAATCCCGTCTATCTCGTATGGCAATTCGTCTCTTTGTTTCTGCCAATCCAAACAGTAACGATAAGCTTCATCCATGGAACCGACTTTACGTATCTTCGCATTGACCGGAAACCCGACACCCCGTAAGAATTCCAGTATATCCCCATGAGTCTTAAATGAACGTCCCTCAATATAACCAAGCGCGAACAGATAAATTTGTAATCGCCGCCTATCGGTAACTTTTGGATCCAATTGGCGCAGTGACCCGGCTGCCGCGTTACGGGGATTGGCAAAAAGTGATTTTTCCGCCGCCGCTCTCTCTTTATTGATCCTTAAGAATTGATCTTTTGATAAGAAAACCTCGCCGCGAACTTCAAATACAGGCGGAACATCAGATATATTTAATTTTAAAGGCAGAGATCTTATGGTCTTTAAATTAGCGGTTATATCTTCACCTGTTTTACCGTCGCCGCGGGTCGCTCCCCTAACAAAACGCCCTTTTTCATACGTCAACGATACGGCCAGTCCGTCCATCTTCAGCTCGCAAACAAATTCAATTTTTTCACCCGACAATTCCCGGCTAACCCGCTTCAAAAAGTTTTCCAGGTCTTCAAGAGAAAAGGCATTGCTCAGACTAAGCATACGTGTTCGATGACGAACGGAAACAAACGCGTTGTCGGGGGTAGCCCCAACTCGCTGCGTCGGCGATTCGGCTGTAACTAAATCGGGATAATCCGCCTCCAATTTAAGCAAACGCCGCACCAGCTCATCATACTCACTGTCAGAAACCTCCGGCGCGTCAAGAGTATAATAGCGATGGTTATGATGGTCTATTGTTCGTCGTAATTGTTCGATTTCCGCTTTTGCTTCCCGGTAATTAATATTTAACACCCCGATGACAGTACAATTTTACGCAGCTTTTTTATGGTTCCAATATAAATCAATAAAATTGTCAGCTGTTTTTTTCCAACTATATTTTTTTAATGGGACCTTAGCGATCCTCTTGCCTAAAGCCAGTCTTTCAGCTTGAGGCAAGGCTATTATACGGCTTATCTTAGCGCCTAAGTCAAACACTATTCTCTCTTGGTTAAGGTTCACACTAATAAATCCCTTGTTTAAATGTGACTCAGCTTCAATTACATCGGCAAGATCTTTTAAGCCGGAATGGTTCGAGATAATCGGAATAGCCCCACAAGCAGCACCTTCCAACACAACTAAGCCGAAAGCCTCCGGCAATAACGACATGACCAGTTGAATATCCGCCAATTGTTCTAAGTACCTGGTTTCGCCATGTCCAAGCAGACCGGTAAAAATAATGTTCTGACGTAAATCAACAGCTTCTTTCATATAACTCTTGAGCATTCCCGACGTCTGTAATCGGTAAAAAAATGAGCGCAGATATGTTTGGCCGGACAGCTTGTCATCTATTATTTTAGCTATACTATGAATCGATTTAAGATCCGCGCTCGCTATCGCGTTTATTAAAAGCTCCAAGGCTTCTCTCTGCTCGCCGAACCCTACCACTATCAACTTTATTTTCCTACCAGTACCTCCAGTTACTAAAGGCATGGCCGCAATGGATAAATGAACACCTTTACTGACTATTAATTTACCGACAAATAATATTATTTTATCGTTAACTGATAGGCTTGCCAGTTTTTTTGGTAAGTCGAGATCAGGCCGGCGATCATCGTAACCCTGATGAATACGCTTTATTGTCATATTCAGCTCTCGGCTGCCATTTATATGCTCAAGCATCTCGCCTTGCGCGTTTTGAGAAAACCAATGACCATTGAATAATATCTTTTTATTGACCGACCTTTTAAATTTTTGTAAGCTTTTTTTTCTATAACCGGTTGGATTAAAACTACTGAGATCGACTCCCGCTGGAACAATCTTTATTTTGGTCGCAAATTCCTCACCAAAAATCGTGATGATTAAATCTTTTATGTATTGAGAAACGGCGATTATCATGGCTGCCGATTCCAAACCGATTTTAGCATAGCGCCGGTATACTTCATTTTTTTTAATAATAAATTCTATGCCGCTGCCGTGAATAACAACCATATATGGCGGCCTGACGCCGGGAGCGATTCTTGAAGCAATATAGGGAAATATAACACCATGATTAAGCTGCATAATATCAATATCTTTCCGGCTTAACAGCCATTTAACGGCTGCGAGATTTGCGCTTACATAGTCATTGATTTCTTTAAGATCGGAAGAGCGTCGTGTAGGGAAAGAGTGTAGATCTCGGTGGTCGCCGTATCATTAAAAAAAAAAAAAAAAACACACAAAATATAAACAAACAAAACAAAAAAAAAAAATATACCATTGCAGTATACCTAACATCACTTACTCACTTA
>CAJVYJ010000179.1 GCA_913009475.1 uncultured Actinomycetes bacterium
TTGTATCTCTCTTTTTTTTTTTTTTTTGTTTATTTTTTTTTTTTTTTTGTTTTTTTTTTTTTTTCAAGCAGAAGACGGCATACGAGATATATCAGTGTGACTGGAGTTCAGACGTGTGCTCTTCCGATCTCGAGCAATTCATTTTCTAAAAAATCCGATTTCGAACCTGCCATAATTTCCTCCTGATTAGTTGTTTATAACCCTCAGCTCAAACGGCGATGGGCTTTCAATATCAATACCGGAGCCGGTAGCGTGCCCCCATATCTTCCAAGTCCCGGTTTTGTCAATATCGCCGCTTACGAGCGTATAGCTGATTACGCCAGTTGCCGCCGTATCGATATTAGCCGGCCAAGCGCCTTCGATACCGTCTGGCTTTTTATATTTCAGCTCGACGCTAAGTCCGGTTACATCAGCGCTCATTGTGCAGACCAGCTTTATGCCGAAATCGTTGTTTGTTATTGTTGTATCAGCCATTTTTCTCCTATTCCGGTTAATAAATCGCCATCAGCGGGATTGTTGTTGTCTCGTACGGTGCCCCTGGGATATTTGCCGGTAGCGGATATTGACTACCCACACCACCATACAAGGTCAGCGGCAATTGAACCGGCCGTGAATAGAAAACGTCAACAGCAGCGTTAGCGGCAAACGCAAGCCAGTAAATTCCGGGCGTTAGGCTTTGCGATATCGTTACTTCCTTTTGCCCCGCCGTTGAGCTTGATACCGTTGCGCTTTGTAGCTTCGCGCCAGCACTATCATACAAGCCCATCTCAATAGTTCCCGCTATGCCGGTCAAAAGATAACAGGATATTTTTGTCGCTGATAAGCTAAATCCCGTTGTGATTTTTTGAAAATAGCCGTAGTTGGCTGTGACGGGAGCGTTAGCTATTCCATCGCCATTCGTGATATAAGCGGCAGCAACCTCAAGTGCGGTCAGGCGGGATTCATTCATTCTTGCCCTGCCAAGCAAGTTGGATATTTGATTTTGAATGCCGGTTAAAATCATATTACCATCCGATTGCGAACCAGTTGACTTGAATCGAGCCGCCAATTAAAGCAGCACCCTCATTTACGGCTCTGAATTTAAAGTTTGTTTTAGTGACGTCAACTGCTGTGACGGCAATATTCTTACTACCGCCTGACGACTCGCTATCACCATCAGCCACCAGTACTGTTAGAACGCCGGTCGAAAAAGCTGCCGGAAACGTAATCGTTTGATGAGCGAGCCCGCCCATATTGACAACATTAGAGCCAGCCTGAATTTTAAACCCGTTGTTTCCCGCCGGGGGTGGTGTGCCGCCCATTACAGGCGTTGAGACTCCGAAAATTTGCAAGATATTATTATTTATTACATTCGCGTTTGCGTCGGCGTCAGTGTGATTTTGATTGACGCCTGCACCGACCTTATTAAAATCACTGCTACTTGCTTTGCCTTGCACCCAATCTTCTTTAACCGGGAATGTCGCCATTATGCTCTCCTGACTGTCATTGTTTCGTTTAATCCACCGTCAAAATTCATTACCCGTTCGATGATGTGAAAATCAGCGTCAACACCGCTTCGGGTCGTCTCTTGAACTGTTATTCTGTCTGTTAGTTCCAATGCCGGATTCCCGCGTATTTTTAGGCCGACATCTTTGGTCGGGTCACTCCAGTTTGTATTCAAATCATCCGCCAGACTTTGGCCGAAAGTATCATCTTGAATAAATTCATTGTTGGTGATTTCGTATTTAAGTTCGCCGTACTGGTCGATTAGTGTTTGATTCTTTGCCTCGACCCAGCTCTCCGCTGCCGGAATAATCGGTACCGCGTCAACTGTAAACGCGATTGTATCTTGTGAACCAAGATTGTTTGTGACGCGAACCGTACCGCCCCAAGCATAAGGGCCCGACTGCCAAGCGACTGCTGCGCTCGTGCCTTTTGTCACAACCGGATTGGCAATAGTTTTGCAAGGAACGGAATTGAGACGAACTAAAACATCCTTATATGAGCTGGCGGCAACTACTGTGTCTCCGCTGTCGTATTGCTGCGCTGAAGCCCCCGCGACAAGCGGCGCCACCTTAATCCTGACATGATTAGTCGCCTTGCTAAAATCGGTCGGCGTATCGACCGCGAATATCTGATTGCTGCCTGTCAGCGTTGCCAAGCTCGTTGTCAGGCTTGCTAGATAGTTGCGCCCCTGGATTTGAACAATATTATATCGGTCAACATAGCAACTACCGCCGCACGCTCCGACGATTTTTCTAAGACATCCCAAATGAGATAGTCCCTCAAACCAGGCAAATGGAATCGTATAGCTTGAGAGTTCTGTGTCGATATTATACTCGCTCGCCGTTAACCCGGCCGATTGCAAAATATCTTCAGCTAATTGAAGCAAGGTATAATTTTCCCTTAGTAGCGATGTAGTATATTTTTGTGAACGCAGCCAGTCCAGAATGTCCCTTGCCGACGTGGAAGCCGTCAGGCTGTCACTCGATACTTTCCAATTGCTCGTGTAATAGGTACCAAGCTTTACATATTCATATGAACCGTCAGCCAGTTTTAGACCCAACTCCGGGGTTATCCTTCGCCGCGGCGCCAGGTAGTTTTTGACTACTGAATTTTGCGAATAGGGCGAAAATAGAGATTTAAACGAAACTTCATAGCTCGAGTGCGGATACCACGTCAAATAATCGACATTGTACTCCATCCCGATTGTTGTGCTATCGCTGTTATAAGCGCCAAAGGCAAGCGGATTTCTACTTTCATATCCAGTGCTGATAGTACCGCTTACTCTTTGCGTTCCATCCATCCAGCCCTCAATAGTATCATCTGTATTGACTACCAATTTAAGCAGGTGATAGACGTTATCTCTTACAAATGTATAGCTATCAATTATAGCGCCGATATAATTCCGCAGCTCGATAATATAATTGCTTGAGCCAACCGCCCGCATTTTTAAGAAATTTTCGCCAATTTGAAGCGTAAAATCGCCGTTAGGGTAGCCAGAACTAGAGAGAGGTAAAGCCGCATATGCTTCCATCCAAGCGATATCTTGATTTGAAGCGTTATTTTCCCAGTGAATAAAATTTGATGAGCCGTACGAATAATTGTCAACAAAGCCTGACTTGAATATCCCGCTCTCGATTCTGTCCTGAGAGCCGGGGGCACCGGCAATGTAGTAATCCCAAGTCGGAGTCGCCGCGGGCGGTAAAACATCGCCGTCGTAGGTATCAAGCGCAATTGTTTTCCTGCCTAAATCGTTAAATACGATATCCAATTCATCAGTTGAGATATTGCCGATTGGAAGTGTCGTTCCAGTTTGGACTTCCCGCTCTTTTCGAAGAGTGAAAGAGGCAATATCATCCTCATCATACATCTCACTATAGGCGGTGTTTACCTCAACAACATCCGCCCGGTGACTTGCCTTATTTACTTGATAAATTGTCAGCCACAGCCCGGCGACGTTTGCGACCGGAGAAGGTAAGTCATAGTTCCACTCTGCCGCGCCATAGCCGGTCAAGTGAATTATCTCTGTATATGTTGACCCAATCTTATATTCCAGCTTGAACTCAACCGCGTAATTGTTCGTCAGCGGGTCAAAGGTAAGATGTAGATTTTCAATTGCTCTAGTTGTCGCATAGATCGGAAGAGCGTCGTGTAGGGAAAGAGTGTAGATCTCGGTGGTCGCCGTATCATTAAAAAAAAAAAAAAAAGAACAGTAATA
>CAJVYJ010000180.1 GCA_913009475.1 uncultured Actinomycetes bacterium
GGATAAGTAATGGTGAAGTAGGGGGAGGTGTGTAAGAAGGAGAGAGAAGACGGAGAGGTGGGATGTTGGATGGCGGCAAGCGTTTCAACGAGTGTAAACCCGGTATTTGATGTTTGTTTTTTTTTTCAAGCAGAAGACGGCATACGAGATATATCAGTGTGACTGGAGTTCAGACGTGTGCTCTTCCGATCTCCATTATGCCTGAAGTCCCCGGTTTAATAAGGTTGGAAAAACTTTTCTTAAAATCTTCTTTGATACCCAAGCGGTTGATACCGCCCGCCGCAGCGCCAAATAATCCTCCGTAAATGAGACCAACGACCGGGACTAAAAACACGAGACCGATTAAAGTCCCCCAAAACATACCGCCAAGAGCCCCGACCGCTACCGAATTATCGGTGGATACAACTTTTACCTTTCCCCTTCTGTTACGGATGATGACTGCCGCGTCCTCAAGATCTACAAAATAATCCTTTTGCAAATCCTGCAATTCATCCAATACCCGATTAGCAGTCTCTTCATCCGGATAGCCCAAAACGATTAGTTCACTCATACTACTCCTTTCAAAAATGTTGATAATTGAAAGGTTTATATCCCATTTAAATTTTAATAAACGTATGACCGCCACTTTTGTTGATAACTAAGCCGCTTTCTTGAATAATTTAATTTGATTCTCTTCTTCCTCCTCTTCGGACTCCTTCTCGGTCAATAGATAGTAACCGATAGAAGAGATAGACAACGCCGCCAATACTCCTAAAGCTGAAGTCAATAACATGTGTTCTCTTACCCATTTCACAATTGCCACCTCCAATTATTTATTTAATTTTATATTACCCTCAATCTCATTCTGTAAAAATCGAGAGCGCAATATATTTTTATGTCTTATACCAACCTTAACAGCGGTTATGATAAATATTATTTAATTTAAAAAATATAAGTCCGAACTTTCGCGTTATTTTTTTGTCAATAGTTTAGGTCTTTATTTTGCGGGTATACTTCCCACATGATGTCAAAGAAAATGATAGTAATACTATCAATCATCGTATCCGTTTTTTTAATTCTGGCCAGTACGGGGTTATGGGTTGAAAGGCAGATATTCAATAAAGATAATTTTAAAACAACCGCGGTGGAGGCCATCAGAACCGTACAGGTAAGAGATGCTATTGCCAATAGAATCATAATATCATTAACCGGTAGTTTCCCACGGCTTAGCGACTTGGCGCAAAAATTTGTTAAGCCTTCCTTGGCTGATTTTTTAAACGGTAAACTTGTTAAAGGCGCTGTAAATAATATCGCCGGCGAGATTCAAACAGCGCTTACTTCTCCAAAGCCAAAAGCGATATCAATTGATATATCGGCACTGACCGGCCCCGCCAAAACAGCCGCCAATATTATTCCCAAACTCGATCCCGATATCAAAAACGCGATAAAGCAACTGCCGCCTTCGATCGAATTAATTAAAAAGGGCGTTATACCGTCAATATTTACTGTCGGTCTCGTTTTAATGTGGCTGGGGCGAATCACAGGCGTAGCGGCGCTTATAATTGTCGGCTATATGGTTTGGAAGGCCGTAGTCAACAGAGAGAGCCTCATCTTAAAAACACTTGGCATCTATATCTCAATTGGAACCGCTCTCTATCTGCTTTTGATATGGGCCTTTGCCTCACCCCTGTTGGCAACTATTGGTGATGGTGATATTCGGGTGATAATAAGTAAGATATTCGATGCCTTTACCAGAATTCTTATCAATCAAACTTGGCTTGTATTGATAGGAGGCCTACTAATAGTGGCCGGCGGTTACCTCCTACAATGGTTTCGCGAAGAAGATGAAGTAATCGAACCGGAAGCGAAAGCCGAGATTAGAAAAGCCGCTTAACCTTATCGAAATATCGAAACCGAGGATTATCTTAAATCTTAACCAAGGATTAACGGCCCAGTTCCCTAAACCAGCTCCCTAAAGATACTGTCTATGTCAACATATTCTTCAACCAGCGATTGCATTAACTCCAGTTTTTTATCCTCATGCACTCGGACTTTTCCAATAATCGCTTCGGTCTTATCGACAGCAGCCATGGTATCCATATCCACCAATATGAGCGGTACTTTTTTGGATTCGGCTACCCCCAAGACAGTTACGCTGGGAGTATAGTTACCGGTTAGTATCAGAGCTTTTGTCGGCGTCTCCAACGCCGCCAGCTGCACATCGGCCCGGTCTCCACCGGTAATAACCGCTTTTTTCGACTGCTGTTGGAAAAAACGCAAAGCCTGTTCCTGACCCATAGCGCCCACCATAAATGACTCCACCATCTCACCCAACTGCTCTTCCCCGCAAAGAATATTACCATTTAAAGCCTTGGCCAATTCACCGACACTCACACTCATTAAGCTACTTTCCCTGGGAATAAAACCGAATATCTTAATTCCTTCTTCTTTTAGATAAGGATAGATATAATCAATCAAATCCCGACGCCGGCTCCGGGGCACCCAATTGCAGATAGCGCCCATAAAATTGTCTCCGAAGCGGTCGCGAGCCATTAAAATATCATCAGCCGCCTCATATGGGTTATCCAACTTCATAATGAGCAAAACTTTGGCGTCCAAAAGTTCGGCTATTTGTCGAGCGGAAACGTTAAATAGACGTCCGTCATTAATATGAGCTGAACCCTCCATGACCATTAAGTCTTTGTCTTTAGACAATTTTTTATAGGCAGAGACTATTTTATCCGGTTCATCAAACTCCCGGCCTTTGAGAAAACTTTTCGTCCTTCTTGACTTTAGAACTACCGGAGATATCAATTCCGGCGCGACGCCTAGATCTAATTTTTTCGCTACAAACAAGGCGTCCTTGTCGATATCGGCGCCGTCGAGGCGAACCGGTAGATTTCCTACCGGCTTCATATATCCGACTTTTAACCCGCGGCGACGCCCTGCCAGCGCCAAAGTCAATGAGATACCGGTTTTCCCGGTGTAAATCTCCGTTGAGGCTACTAATACGCTCTTCATACTAATCACTCCTAAGTGAGATGCGAACGTCGGCGGCCACACAGCCCCGGCCTTCTGCCAAAACTATTAATGGATTAATATCCATCTCTATAATCCGCGGAAAATCAGTGACCAACTGAGACACTCTTAGAATCGTGTCGATAATCGATTCCACATCGGCCTTGGTTTCGCCGCGTACGCCGCGAAGAAGTAGGTATGACCTAATCTCGCTTATCATCGCCTTTGCGTCCTCTCTAATTAAAGGAGCGATGCGAAATGAGACATCCTTTAGGACTTCTACATAGATGCCGCCTAAGCCAAACATTATCAGCGGCCCGAATTGCGGGTCACGATTAACCCCGACAATTACTTCGCGTCCATTATTTATCATTTTGCTGACATTGACTCCCCAAATCAGCGCCTGCGGCATATAGCGTTCAACTTTCTCCAGGAGCCGCGGAAACTCGTCTCTCAATTCATCATCGCTATCAATATTAAGCTTGATGCCGCCAACATCGGATTTGTGCAGAATATCAGGAGAGGAGATCGGAAGAGCACACGTCTGAACTCCAGTCACACTGATATATCTCGTATGCCGTCTTCTGCTTGAAAAAAAAAAAACCCCACAATTCCCACCTTCCGATTAGTCCTCCACGTCATATGCTACCTGTCTATTTGTGTATCCACCTGTTC
>CAJVYJ010000181.1 GCA_913009475.1 uncultured Actinomycetes bacterium
TTTGTCTTTGTATCGTCGTTATGTGTGACTTCGCGTGTCTGTTTTTCTTCTGTGTACATTTTTTATTATTTTTTTTTTTGTGTGTTTTTTTTTTTTTTTTTTTTCAAGCAGAAGACGGCATACGAGATATATCAGTGTGACTGGAGTTCAGACGTGTGCTCTTCCGATCTAGATGTTGGACCATCTTATAGTTCGCATCCCAGACAGCCGTCTTATTTTGTTGGTTGGAAGCACCGGGATTACCATAATATATATAGATTACCGTATCAACGCTATAGGAAAGCGCCGGCACCTTGACCCAAGCTTTCAGATCACCGGTGGCGCCATTATAGCTTTCAATTTCATGATTAAGCTTCACCCCGTTGACATCGGTAAACAGGATATCATTGCCATTACTTTGCGCCTTACTTGCTAAGCCGCCGTCGATAATACTTATTAAAACCGGGAAGTTATTTAAACTGCCTTGGACTTTCGTACCATCTATAGTTATTTTTTTTCTATATTGAAATGAGGAATTATAATACCAAGGGTCGGTAGCCGCTTTGGCTTGATGCGCCGGCAGCAATAAAAAAACTGCTAAAATTTGTGCCGCAAATAAAGATAAAATCCATAAAATACTTTGCGGTCTGATTCTTCTCTTAAGATACATAATATTAACCCCCTGAAAAATAAGTAAGTATAATTTTTATTATGTAGATATTTTATAGGATTAACCTGATGGGTTCGAGCTCAGAATCATCTTCATTGGTCACTTAAAAACCAAACTGAACTTTGCGCCCCTACTTAATTCAATTTACAATATTTTAAAGATTATATAACTAGATAACTTACTACGTTACCATAGAGTATCATAAATATTTTATAAGTCAAGCGATTGAGCGATTATTTAATAAAAATTTATACTCATCTCCTTAGACGACTTGCTCCGGGTCCCCAACCATATCGAGAATGATGGTGATTTGCTGTCTCTTCATGGGCGGAGCGAGCTCCGCAGCTACACGCTCCCCAGAGGCGTCAAAAATGACAATAGTGGAGCATAACTGACGCAGTTTCTATGAGAAAAATACATAGATAATAAAGGCGTAGAGAAATAATAGTCATAAAAAACCACTTAATCGGCTGCACAAAGGGTGGAGAAGTTAGAATTATCAGTATCAATTAATGTAAGCAGTGATTATAATGAGCTTATGAGTAATAAATCAACGATTACCGGTCTGGCATTGGCGATATTGTTCAGCTTGCTGACGGCAGCCGGTGCTTATATGCGGCTACCGTTCCGCCCTTTTGAACCGGTAACACTGCAGATATTCTTTGTCCTCTTGGCCGGATTTATTTTAGGCCCCTACTGGGGAGCGCTCAGCCAAATAATATACACAGCCCTGAGTATCTTCAATGTGCCTATCTTTAACGCTTCGACCTACGGCTTCCCCCGCCCGTCATTCTTTGCCTCTCCGGATTTCATGCGCACTTGGATGCCCCTTGGTTACTTGCTCGGCTTTATCGCCGCCGCCTTTTTTATCGGCAAATTTACAGCCGATAAAGAGAGTAGCTTCTTTTCTATCCTGCTGGTTATGTTAACAGCTGTCTTTCTCATTTATGATATGGGAATAGTTTATTTCTATATTATAGGGATACCCATACATTTAGAATTTTTTTATTCCCTCCTAGGTTATATGGTCTTTGATCTCATTAAAAGTTTATTGGCGGCTATCGTTGCTTACAGAATGAAACCACTCCTATAAATTCATTTTATTGAATTCTTTTTGCCACTACCACCAAGCGGCTGACTGAGGAGACCATCGGCACCGACCAGCTGGAGGCGGAAGCTACCAAGGTTAACCGATTATCACGGGTCGGTGCGAAGACTTTGGGGTCATCCCGCGATTTAGTTGTCTTACTTAAGGCTTTATAAACATATTTATGCCGGTTATAAAAGATATAGACAGGCGCGCCCTTTTTTATCAGATGAAGTAGAGAAAACAGATTTTGAGCGTTGCTGATCCAGTAAGATGAATAATTATGACCGGCCAATATGATATTTCCTTTTCTTCCCGGATAAGCGGAATTACCGATATGAGTAACGCCGTGTCGTAAATTTTCCTTGGTAAAACCCTCGATAATGGGAGCGTCAACCAAAACCGATGGTATGATTATTCGGTCCCCTTTTATCTTAGCGGCCGGCAGTCGAACCTTTGCTTCCAATGCCTTTTTTTGTCCGGTCAATAGATACAGAGTCGCGTAAGGCCGCCCGATCCAGACAAACAATGATAAACCAAGCAAGATTAAGATGACACCGAATATATTTAAGGTCAGATTAATGGCTATTTTTAGATTTTTATTTTTTATCTTAATTACCACTTTATTTTAAGTCTTTAAGCAATTCGCGGGCCGTTGCCGCGTCTTTTTTAGCGACTTGGATCTGCATCGGTCCGACAATCGGGTCATACCCTATCATCATACTGCCCCAGCCAAACAAACTCTGTAATTTCTCACCTTGAGAATAAAAAGTAATCCCGGCTGACCGCAACAGTGATTCCGCTACCAAAAATTGTGGGAAACTGCCGGCTGATAAGATTGTTACATATTCATCCGGCTCCGGTTTTCGCACAAGTTCCGGCTCAAGCTTATCCGTCAAAGCTTCATGACAATCGACGCACTCTTTGATACCTTCGATATACTCAGCGCCACATTTTGGACAATACATTTGGATACCCCCATATCTTAAGTAACTTTAGCGGTAAACTGTTTTCCAACCTCATTGATCCGCCTTATACTCTGCTCCCGCCCTAACAACCACAGGGTCTCAAATAACGGCGGGCTAACCCTGCGACCAGTAACGGCCACTCTGACCGGTTGAAACAATTTGCCCGGCTTCAGCTCGACTTCCTCCGCCAACGCCCTTAAAGTAATTTCAATCGCTTCCGGGTCCCAGTTAGTCAGAGACGACAATCGCTCACCAATAAGCGGTAACTTACGAGCCGCTTCTTTACCTGTTATCACTTTATCCAGCGACGCTTGGTCATAAGCAATCTCATCAAGAAAAAAGAAGTCGGTCATGGCCACTATATCTTGAAGCAATATTAATCTTTCTTGGCAGATTTTAGTTATCTCCCGCAACCAATTATATTTATCTTCGCTAATATCACCCTTGATTAAGCCGGCTTGGCGCCAAATCGGCACCAGTCTGTCGGTTAGTTTGTTTACAGATAATTCACGAATGTATACGCCGTTCATCCATTTTAATTTATCGTGATCAAAAACCGCCGCGGCTTTACCGACGTTATTTAGGGAAAATTTCTTTATTAACTCATCAATGGAAAAGATAGTGGTCTCGGCATCATAGGACCAGCCCAGCAAAGCTAAATAATTGACCATCGCCTCCGGCAGATAACCTTGGTCTCTATATACTTCAACACTGGTCGCTCCATGGCGTTTGGATAATAGTGATTTGTCCGGCCCGAGTATCATGGAAAGATGCGCGAATATCGGCACCTTATAGCCCAGAGCTTTATAGAGTTGAATTTGGCGCGGAGTGTTGGAGAGGTGGTCCTCCCCACGGATTACGTGGGTGATGCCAAGCTCGGCATCGTCAATAACCACAGCAAAGTTATATGTAGCAAGCCCATCAGGACGCATAATAATTAAATCATCCAAATCAACGTTG
>CAJVYJ010000182.1 GCA_913009475.1 uncultured Actinomycetes bacterium
GTGTGTAGGACGTGGTCGTTGTTCGCACAGTAGATGAAGATATGTGTCAGTAGTGATGGTAAGGTGAGGTAATGAGACAGCAGTCAAGTGTTACGTGTTATGTAACGTTGGTGAGAATCGATGGAGTGTGTCTGATGACTAGGATTGTATATACTGATTTAGTGGAGTTGTGTGTTTATGTGTTTTTTTTTTGTTTTTTTGTTGTTTTTTTTTTTTTGTTGTGTTTTTTTTTTTTTCAAGCAGAAGACGGCATACGAGATATATCAGTGTGACTGGAGTTCAGACGTGTGCTCTTCCGATCTGAAACGCATCAGTGCCCAGTACGGACGTGCTGACCTGGCCGGTAAGCGCTACTATCGGGACCGAATCCATATAAGCGTTGGCGATGCCGGTAACCAGATTTGTAGCTCCCGGACCGGAAGTCGCCATACAAACACCGACCTTGCCCGTCGCCCGGGCATAACCGTCCGCCGCGTGAGCAGCCGCTTGCTCGTGACGAACTAAGATATGTTTGATTTTATCCTGTTTAAAGAGAGCGTCATAAATGGGGATTAAAACACCGCCGGGAATACCGAATATAATATCCACTCCCTCTTTTTCTAGACTCTTTAATAAAGCCTCAGCACCCGTAATCTTCATCTCGCTCACCTATACTCCCCAATGAGAATAATTTTTATTATTTTATACCTTTTAAGACAGCTCCGGTAGCGGCGGAGGTAACATTTTTGGCATATCTGGCTAAATAACCCTTGGTTATTCTTGGCTTAGGCTCCCGCCAGTTTTGCCGCCGCTCAGCCAATTCCTCATCGCTGACGTCAACATTAAGTTTACGGCCGGGTATATCAATCATAACTATATCACCCTCGTTTATCAACGCGATAGGGCCGCCGGCCGCCGCCTCCGGTGAAACATGGCCGATAGCCGCGCCTCTGGTGCCGCCCGAAAACCTGCCGTCGGTTATTAACGCTACCGTACCGCCCAGGCCCATACCGGAAACGGCCGAAGTCGGCGTCAGCATCTCACGCATACCCGGACCGCCTTTGGGCCCTTCGTAACGTATAACAATCACATCGCCGGCTTTGATTTTATTAGACATTATAGCCGCGAAAGCACTTTCTTCACTAGCGAAAACACGGGCCGGACCACTGTGGACCAGCATATCCGAGACGACAGCCGCCGCTTTGACCACCGAACCCTCCGGCGCCAGATTCCCCCATAAGATTGCCAGACCTCCAGTCGGACTATAAGGTTTATCAAACGTATGGATAACCTCGCTGTTGCGGTTGACAGCTTTAGCCAAAATATTTTTTAGCGGCCCGGAGACAGTATTTACATCAACATTGACCAAGCCTTTCTTGTCCAACTCCGCCATGACCGCTATGATACCGCCGGCCAAATTCAAATCTTCCATATGGTGACTGCCGGAAGGGCTGAGCTTACAGAGATTAGGCGTCACCGCACTGATCTCATTGACCATCTCCAGATTAAAATCCAGTCCCAGCTCAGCTACAATCGCCGGCAGGTGCAATACCGTATTGGTGGAACCACCGATGGCCATATCGACCGCCAACGCGTTTTTTAAACTAGCCTGATTAATAATATCCGCTGGTCGAATATCTTTTTCTATTAATTTCATTATCCGCATACCGGCTTGCTTGGCCAACCTGATCCTGGCGGCGTAAACCGCCGGTACCGTACCGTTACCGGGCAGCGCCATACCGAGCGCCTCCGTTAGACAATTCATAGTATTGGCAGTAAACAAGCCCGCGCAAGAACCACAGCCCGGACAAGCCGATTCTTCAAGTTCAAGCAATTCGTCCGCGCTCATCTCCCCGGCTTGAACAGCGCCCACGCCCTCAAATACGGAGATTAAATCGACCTCCCGGCCGCCACTGGTCCGGCCGGCCAACATCGGGCCGCCGCTAATGAATATAGTAGGAACGTTGACTCTGCCGGCCGCCATCAACATCCCCGGCACGACTTTATCGCAATTGGGTATCATTACCGCTCCGTCAAATTGATGGGCTTCCAACTCCAACTCAACACTATCGGCAATAACTTCGCGGCTGGCCAGTGAATATTTCATCCCACTGTGATTCATCGCGAGACCGTCACAGATGCCGATAGTAGAAAATTCCAACGGCGTTCCGCCCGCTATACGAATACCGGCTTTTACCGCCTCAGCTATTTTGTTTAAATGTATATGTCCGGGTACGATATCATTGGCGGAATTTACCACCGCGACCAGCGGACGGCTAATCTCCTCATCCGTAAGCCCCAACGCTTTTAAGAGCGCCCGGTGCGGCGCTTTAGCTATGCCTTTTTTTATGTTATCACTGCGCATATAACCTCCCCGATATATAGTTTAGTGAAGTCTAGAGTCTAAAGTCTAGAGTCCAGAGTCAAACAAAAAAATCCCCTCATCCAAGGGACGAGAGGCTAAGCCTTCGCGGTACCACCCAAGTTGCCCAAGACCTAAACAGCCGTAATAATTTTCCATCGCTATTCAAGTTATGAACCTCTTTTAAACAGATAACGGCTGTAACCGGGGAAGCTTATTTAGCTCGATGCTGTTCAGCTTCCCAGCTCCCGGGAGAGAATAAAGTAAGTTCCGTTACCCGGCTCCCACCAATACCGGACTCTCTGAAAACATCATCTTAATTTATAGGGCAATCAGCCTCTCGCCGATTAAGCCCCGCCCGTTCATCGCTAAGTATTTAACCTCAGCCAATTCTTCTTTAATGAGCTACCGTCAGAAACCGGCTTTGTATGTAAAATAAAAATATAAAGTTAAGTTTACTCAAGCTGCTGGTGTGTGTCAATAAATTTGTCAATAAATGTCAAAACTCGTTAAAAATGCCCTTATCCATCAACCGGCCATTCTACAATTCTTAAGAATTGTAGAATGGCCGGTTGCTTTCTTAAAAAAACGATAATGCCGGCTTAAGGAGAAAGAAGTTTACACTCTACGGTACAATAACATGAATCGGGTTCGGCGCTGAGTCGACCGGCGGATTTGTAGACGGAGCGATACTGCCGCCGTTTGACCCGCCACTGGGAGCCGGACTTGGGCTTGGACTCGGGGTAGGTGCCGGCGCGGAACTGGGAGCCGGACTGGGCCCGGGGCTAGACGCGCTGTGTCTCGTCCGTGCTCTGCTTCCTGTGGATTTATGGCTTAAACTTTTGGTCGTTCGTGGAGTCAATCGGGGAGCGGCCTGAATATCAACCTCGATTTGAGTGAAAATTTTTCCAGCTGCGGCAATGATTTTTACTTTTCCATGAGTGACAGCGATAAAATAGCCGCCGGAATTGATACTGCCGTTGCCGCCCTCTCCGGTTAGAGACCACTTGACCTTTAGCGGCCCTTCGGAACCGTCGGACATAGTACCCACCGCGCTCAACTGCCGAGCCTCGCCTTCACGAATATTAATCTTCTCAGGTTTAATACGGATTGATTTTAGGACCGGAAACACAGTCACCGGCAGTGTAGAGATCGGAAGAGCGTCGTGTAGGGAAAGAGTGTAGATCTCGGTGGTCGCCGGATCATTAAAAAAAAAAAAAAAAAAAAAAATAAGCATCGTCATACGAAAGAAAATGAAATGAGAAAAGTCAGATGGAAGCTGAGAGATGAGCAGGATAAGGCTG
>CAJVYJ010000183.1 GCA_913009475.1 uncultured Actinomycetes bacterium
AAGCAGAAGACGGCATACGAGATATATCAGTGTGACTGGAGTTCAGACGTGTGCTCTTCCGATCTGGCCACGCCTGAAGAGGGCTATCATTTGACGAATGATCTTACCGATAAAGCGATTAAGTTTATTATGGACCAAAAATCAGTCAATCCCGATAAACCATTTTTTCTCTACTACGCTCCCGGCGCCTGCCATGCCCCCCATCACGCGCCCAGAGAATTTATTGATAAATACAAAGGCCATTTCAGTCAGGGTTGGGGTAAGTGGCGGACGGAAATCCTGGAACGACAGAAAAAGATGGGCGTGGTTCCCCAAGGTACAGAGTTGTCACCAAGACCTCCTTGGGTACAAGAGTGGGCCACATTAACGGATGATGAAAAAAAGGTATTTTCCCGGATGATGGAGGTTTATGCCGGCTTTTTAGAACATACGGACTACAATATCGGCCGCCTGATAGATTATTTTAAAGATACCGGCATGTTGGATAATACTATAATATTCTTAGTATCCGATAACGGCGCCAGCGCCGAGGGCGGCGCCAACGGCTCAATTAATGAAAATTTGTTCTTTAATGGTATTCCCAACTCGATAGAAGAAAACCTTAAAGCATTGGATGACCTCGGTAGCCCAAAAACTTATAATCATTATCCGTGGGGTTGGGCGCTGGCCGGCAACAGTCCGCTAAAAAGATGGAAACGAGAGGTCCATCAAGGCGGCATCTGCGATCCGCTGATTATTCATTGGCCCAACGGTATTAATGATAAAGGCACTATAAGAAAACAATATCATCACGCGATAGATATTTATCCGACAATTTTGGAACTTCTGGAGTTGGACACTCCCGAAGAAGTTAATGGATATACACAAAAGCCGGTTGAGGGTACCAGTCTGGCTTACAGTTTAAACGCGCCGGAAACACCTACTAAAAAGACATCTCAGTACTATGAGATGATTGGCTCCCGGGCCATATGGCAAGACGGTTGGAAAGCGGTAACCTTCCATCAGCCGGACCAGGGCATCGACTTCGATGAAGACCAGTGGGAACTGTACAAAGTAAGTGAGGATTTTTCCGAAAGCCATGATTTAGCCAATGAAGAGCCAAGGAAACTAAGAGAGCTTATTGACCTTTGGTGGGCTGAAGCCGGCAGATATAACGTACTACCGCTCGATGACCGGATGATAAAGCGCATACCGCTCCCCCGGCCCCAAGCGTCTAAAGAAAAATCAAGCTACACTTTATTCGCGGGAGCAGCACCAATAAATGAAACGGCCACGGTCAATACCCATAACAGATCATACGCAATCAGCGCTGATGTGGAAATTCCCGATGACGGTGCGGAAGGCGTAGTTGTTGCTCAGGGGAGCAAATTCGGAGGTTTCAGTCTTTTTATTCAAGACAAGCATCTTAAATATGTCCATAACTATGTTGGTCTTCAGGAATATGAGGTCTCATCGGACTCCGAGCTACCTACCGGTCGACTTCATTTAGGGCTGGAATTTCATAAAAATGGTGAAAACCAGGGTAACGCTTCCCTATTTATCAATGAGCAAAAAGTTGGAGAAGGCAGAATCCCTAAGACCTGTCCCAACTCATACAGTCTGGCCGGAGAAGGCCTGGCGGTGGGTCGCGATGTCGGCGTTGAGGTCAGCAAGAGTTATAAGTCTCCGTTTAAATTCACCGGAAATTTGAAAAAAGTGATAATCGATATCGACGGTGACGGCGAGGTAGACGCTCAAACCGAGTTTGATCGAGCGATGAGACAACAATAAAAGATATTAAAGATAGATTTGTACCTGACCTTATAGCCGGCACCACAGTTGCGTTAGTCGGCATACCAAATGGGATGGCCCAGGCTTTGATAGCCAACGTTAACCCCATTTACGGTTTATATTCAGGCATGTTAAATACGATTGTCGGCTCATTAACTTCCAGCTCTTCGCTGATGATAATCAGTCTGACGAACGCGCTGGCATTGGTTACCGGTAGCGCGCTTCTAAATCTAAAAGGCGAAGTCAAAATCGAAGCCTTATTTACCCTGACCTTGCTTGTCGGTCTAATCCAACTTATTTTGGGCCTTTTTAAACTGGGCGGGATAAAACGCTTTATCTCCGACTCAGTCATGACCGGTTTTATCGCCGCCGCCGCGCTGCTAATAATAGCGGGGCAACTCAAGCATATCCTGGGGATAAATCCCATAGGAGATAATGTTATCGAGAGATCGTATAACTTATTCAGCCGGCTCGCAGGAGCTGATATTCCCACACTGCTTTTAGGTGCCGGAACCATCATTATTATAATTTTATTTAAAAGATCGCGTCTGAAAAAATTCTCGGATATTCTAGGAATTCTCATTGGCTCGATTTTTATCTTAATTGTAAGCTTACCCTCTGTAGCAAAAGTCGGCGACATCGCTAAAATTACCAATGGACTTCCCGGCTTCGCCCTGCCTAATCTAAGATTGATTCCAAAACTCGCCGCCGCCGCGATGGCGATAGCCCTACTTGGACTTACGCAAAGTGCGGGCATAAGTTCTGCATTTCCCAACCCCGGAGACAGAAGGTCCGACCCTTCAAAAGATTTTAATTCTCAGGGTCTGTCAAATGTTGTCGGTAGTTTTTTTCAAGCAATGCCCTCGGGAGGCTCTCTGTCAGCAACCGGTATAAATGTCGTCGGCGGCGCTAAGAGCAGGTGGGCCGGGATATACTCCGGTATTATCCTTATGATGGTAGTTGGTGTTGCCGGCAATTTAGCCGAGGTCATCCCACTGACAAGCTTGGCCGCTTTATTGATTGTCACCGGCTCACTGGTGCTAATTGATAGATGGCCCCATATGAAACAGATATGGCAAATCTCGAAGGTCAGCTCCCTGGCTATGATTGTAACTTTTTTAACGGCTATCGTCGTCTCTCTTGAGACAGCTATTTATACCGGCGTTTTACTATCATTGGGGCTATATATATTATCCGCGGCGGTAAACCCGCAACTATCCGAACTCATTCCCATTAAAGATAGATATTTCGATGAGACTTCGCCACCCGATAAACTTAAAACAAATAGCGTTACCATTCTTCAAGTGCGCGGCAATTTTTATTTTGCCTCAGTCTTTGAATTGGAAAATAGGCTCCCTAAAATCAACGGTTGCGTTAACGCCGTAGTTATTATCAGGCTGCGCGGTCGCCGCTCCATAGGTGATACCTTCCTTAATCTTCTAATAAATTATAACCATGACCTAGTAGACTCAGGTAATAGATTGATACTTGCCGGTATCAATAAAACGGTCTACAAACAATTTGTTAAATCCGGTTTTATTGAAGAAATCGGCCATGAGAATGTCATTCCCGCGACGGCAAGACTTCAAGAATCGCTTCGTAATGCTCTGGTACTGGCTAACCATTGGATTGGAAAAAATAAAGATGACATACGTCCCGATACATGATACCAGCTTGCGCAATCGGGGGATCAGATCGCCGCTTCTCACCGGTCTAAAAAAGAAATATTTATATTATTTTTAATAATCTCAGAGAGTTTACAAGGGAATGGATACAAGGAAACCAAGATTATTTGAGGCCGAGTGTACGTGTTGGTACTCGACCCGAAAATAATCGTAGGCTGACGCCGCAGACACCC
>CAJVYJ010000184.1 GCA_913009475.1 uncultured Actinomycetes bacterium
AAAGGTAGTAAATGGTAGATGGTATACGGTGTCGAGTTGTGGTTGTAGTGTGGTGGATTGTTGTTGTGTTTTTTTTTTTTCAAGCAGAAGACGGCATACGAGATATATCAGTGTGACTGGAGTTCAGACGTGTGCTCTTCCGATCTCGTGAGTTTAATTTTAATTTTTTATTATAAGGCAACATAATTAATGATTACCAATCTCCCCCGACCCCTCTTTAGCAAAGAGGGGAAAGTGCCTTTTTCTTCCCCCTTTACAAAAGGGACATGAGGGGGATTTCGCGCATTTTATGTTAATATTATTACTTTTTCGCGCTTATCTACCCTCTCCCCTCAACGCTCTACCCTCCCCAATCTCCCGATAAATATCGAGAACAGCCGCCGCCATTGTTGCCAGGGTAAATTCCGTCTCAACCCGCTTTTTACCTTGACTTCCCAGTTGCCGACGCAACTCCGGCTCATCCAACAACCGGCTGATGGCTATAGCTAAAGCCCGGCTATCTTTGGGCGGCACTATTAAGCCGGTAACATTATCAAGATTGGCATAAGGTACGCCGGTCGGTAAATTGGTGCTGACTACCGGCTTGCCACAAGCTTGAGCTTCCAATTGCACTAAGCCGAAAGCTTCAGTGCGAGCGACAGACGGCAACACGAAGATATCGCACGCATGATAGAGTGCCGGTAACTCCCTATCCTTGGCCCGACCAAAAAAGATTATCTTATCGGCAACTCCTAACTGAGCGGCTTTCTTTTCCAATTCCGAGCGCAGTCCGCCCTCACCGGCCAGCACCAGCATACCGTCGATATCCCGCATCGCTTCCACCAGATAGCTGACGCCTTTATAATATATCAAGCGACCGACAAAGAGAATGATATTGCGTCCGCCGAAGCGCCGCCGCAGAGCCGCGGCGTTCTTCTCCACTTCCGGCGTCAGTTTAAAACGGTCGACATCGATGCCATAATTGACTACCTTGCATTTAGCTGAAAAACGTTTCAAGACCGGGGAATTCGCCACCATATTCGGCGAACCGGCTATAATAACATCCGCTTTTTTTAAAAAACGGCTCATAAACGGCCGGTATAAAGCCAACAACCGTTTCTGACGAATGATATCGCTATGATAAGTCACCACCAGTTTACCTTTAACCCGCGCCAACAAATAAGAAACATCGCCAACGGGATAAGGAAAATGGAAATGGTAAATATCCGGTTGCAAACGCCGCAGCCATAACCATAAGCTTGGAGCCAGCGGCGCTGAGGCTAATGTGCCCAGGCTGGCGATCTTAATAACTTGAACCCCGTTAATATCTTCTACTACAGTCTTAAAGCTGGTATTAGCGACCAAGACCTTGACCTTTACTTCATCTTTTATTGATTCAGCCAAGTCCTGGACATGCTTCTCCACCCCACCGATATGGGGATAATATAATTTATTGACTTGCAAAACTCTTAATTTTTTCATTTATCAACCGTTGTTAGATAAGTTCTTCTTTTAAAGCTCCTTTTCTAAAATATTATAGTAGATATACTAAAAAAAATAGATAGTAAATGCTTCAATGGGTTGTTGGCCCTAATTTTGTTCAAGAAAATCTTTAACTTATCTAAAGATTTTTGCCGCCTGACCATATTTACGTTAAAATAAATTATTAGGAGCTAAAATGTTAACGAAAAACGAGATTATCCAAAAAATAAAGCCGGTATTGGAAAAGAAAGTAAATGTGGTATTTTCCTATTTATTCGGTTCGTCGGTACATCGAGCCCATGCAGATAGCGATATCGATATTGCCGTATTTATAAAATCTAATGACACTAAAACCTTATTGTCTATTGAGAAGGATTTAGACGTTGAACTAGCACCGATATTGCCCCAACAACGCGTAGACTTACTCATCATAAATGTCGCTCCCCTCGTCATCCAATTTAAGGTCATAACCGAGGGCGAAGTCATCTTCAGCCGGGACGAGCAAAAACGCGTTGACTTTGAGACAGCCGTACTTTGCAGATATTTCGACCTCAAGCCATACCTGGACGAAGAGAAGCGTCTAATTGTAGAAAAACTTAAAAGGACGGGGTAAATGTCGGCCGCACACATAAGACACGAACGAATTATTGAGTATCTGCATGATCTTGACCGACAATTGTCTGACATTGAGCAACTTCCTATCCCTAACGCGAATTTTCTAACTAATAAAGCGAATTTTGAAAGAACCAAAGCGATAAAATTGTCGCTTGCCTGTGCCATTCAAGACGTTACCCGCGTCAGTTTGCATATCGCTACTGCGCTGGGGTTAGGTTCAGTACGAAGTAGCGAATCGGAGACAATTAAAACCCTTAGCGATGCCGGTGTCATAAGCGCCAATCTGACAAACAAAATTGTTGGCATGCCTGCCTTTCGAAATCGACTTATCCATGATTACTTGCCAAACAAGTTCGACGCCCAAAGACTCTACGAAAACCTTAATCATCTAAATGACTTTCGTGAGTTCGCCGCAGAGATACTGGGGTGGATGGAAGCGAATTAATAGACGCCTTTAAGCCAAGTATTTTTGCCCTCTATTAAAGATATACCACCGCCTACATGATAATTGTTGATTTAACGTCAGTGCCGTGATAAAATTTTTCTGTTCAGGCAAGCATGATTATATGTTAATTATATAATACTAATGGGAATTCCCTGATGATTGACTTGCATAGAACTTAAGTCAACAGGGAATTTATTATTATAAGGTAAAATCGATTAGCAGCACTCAGTAAAATTTGGAGGGTGGTTTGAAATTATCAAGAAAGTTTACTTTTATATTAATAGGTTTTTTTAGCATTATCATTCTAGTCGGTGTTTATTTTTTTACCCAACCTGTAAGTTCAGTCAAAACCGTCAAAGCACCCGATTTTTCTTATACTTTGCTAAGTGGCAAGAAAGTCAAACTCAGCGACTACCTGGAAAAAAGACCGGTAATATTAAACTTTTGGGCTTCATGGTGTCCGCCATGCCGCGCGGAAGCGCCGGTGCTTTCGAAAGTATCCAAGGAATATAAGGGGAAGGTCCAATTTTTGGGAGTAGTAGTTAATGATACAGTCGTTAACGCTAAAAAGTTTGAAAAGGAATTTGGCATCACCTATCCCAGCGGCCTTGATAACGGCACTGCTATTGGCAACACCTATCAAGTAACCGGCGTACCAGAGACATTTTTTATCACTAAAAACGGTGAAGTCATCGAACACTGGATCGGGGCCATCGACGAAAAAACGCTGACGACTTATCTTAATCGTTTACTTAATAATTGAGAAAACCATACTCATGGCCTCAGTCAAAGCGGTTTTTGAGGAAGGTAAGACTTTAACTGAAGCGAGTGGTTAAGGAATTTAAATTCTAAATAATATTTTAAAATATCTTAGGCAGCTCAATATTAAGTCCGGGAAATACCTGTGAGGTAAGGGTGTCATTCTCTCTATAGCCGGATGAAAGAGATCGGAAGAGCACACGTCTGAACTCCAGTCACACTGATATATCTCGTATGCCGTCTTCTGCTTGAAAAAAAAAAAAAAATAAAACGACAAATACATTGTGTGAGATTATATTATATCCAATACACAATTATATGTTCT
>CAJVYJ010000185.1 GCA_913009475.1 uncultured Actinomycetes bacterium
TAATATTTTGTTAAATTAGTACCGCAACCGCACCATACAGCATAAGGGCTGGTTACCGTTTTACGGCAAAAAGGGCATATCGGCATTGAATATTTTCCTCCATGCGTAACTATACCAAATTGGCTTACTTCTTTACAAGTGGTAAAAAAGGGGTCAGATCTTCAATCTTGACATTAGCAACTTCCTATTACGCTAATGTCAAGATTGAAGATCTGACCCCTTTTTAGATTAGGGTAGGCTCTCTGAGATATGGCAACGCAGGCAGAGTGAATCGGGAATATCGCTTAGCAGATCAGTATTGCCGGTGTGAGGGAAATCTTGGTTGCTGGTGTTGTTGGTGGTATTGCCGTGGCAATCAAGGCAAAAACGGTCCGGATGGTTATGGTTTGCTCCGCCGTTGTTGTTTGATGCATAGCTGGGATGACAACTAAGGCAGAGCTCAATCTCAGCGGCGGTGGTTGAAGACTGTGTTAATCCTGTTAGCGTCTCACTTACGGCTGAAACTGAAAAATTTTGCGACGGATGCGACGAATGACAGCTATTGCATGTTATTACTGATGAAGACGGTGAGGTCAGGCTGAGCGGTGTCGGGTCTTGCGCATAAACTGTTTGCCAATAGCGCCAATCACTAATCTTTGTGATCGACTCTTTGTTGCTGACAGGTAAAAGATTTTGCTCGGAATTCGATGCTAATTTGCCGATAAGAGATGTGTCCGCGCCGGCACCTAGGCGATGCCCGTTTTGGCTATATTTACTGTAGGTATTGATTTTATAGGCTGTTAAGGAGGAAGCGGTGCCCATCGCCGAACGATTGCCGGCTCGATGGCGAAGATCATTGGGTGTAGCGCGATGAATATCATGGCATGTTATACAAGTAGCATCAATTGTAGGCAGTAATGACGGTGAGAGTTTAGCCAATCGCGAAAGGTCATGGCAGTTGAGACAAAATGGCGATGTTTTGCCGTAATCATGACCGAGAGATAAACTATGTTGATTATAAGCAATCGCCATCGGCGTAACAGCTAAAATTATTAATAATGTTGCCGACAGTAAAATGAATAATTTTGTCGGGAAAACTTTATAACTTATAAGTTTATTTAACTTCATGCAAGATTATTTCCCCATTGCTTGGGAAAATAATCAAACAAAATTAACATTATATACTGATTAAGCTGGGGAAAGATTGTTTGACAGCTAACTAAACGCTAAGCGAGCGAGGACGTAAGAGTATGAGGAGTGAGCGCGGGTCAAGCCCTAATTTTTGTGCTATTTATTCGTTAACGTGGTAGTTCTTTACGCTCTTACGCTCTCCCACTCTTACGATAATAAAGCAGGCATTAATTTGTCTGCGTTATGCTGTCGGCCTTAAGAGTCCCGTCATCCAATCGTTTTATCTTTATTGCTAGATCAGAGCCGGTTTTAAGTTTTGTTTTGTCAGCGGGTGCGGCGATATTTACTTTGGTTTTATCGTCTAACTTAATTTCTTGGCTGCCGAATCGTGTAGTTATAATAATGGTGTCATTATTAATCTTATCCAGCCGTCCGCTTAGATTACGATAGCCGCGTTGTCTGCCGGGTCCGCTGTTGCCTTGTCGTCTGGCGAATAGGCCGCCACGGTTTTTAAATTGCTCCGGAGAGATGCCGGCGAATCTGGCGGCGCGATTTTGAAACTGTTGTTGTTGGTAATATGTCCCTCCCCAGAAAGCAGCCACGCCTACTACCGCGGCAGTTATAATAATTAATATAATGTTTTTCATCTTTCTCCCTATCATCTTATTCTCTTATTTTTATATTCTGTTTTTTACTACTCACTTCAATTTTCCTTACTCATACCTAAGCGCGTCTATCGGGCTTAACATTGATGCCCGCCGGGCGGGGAAAACACCGAAGACTATGCCGATGCCGGCGGAAAAAAAGAATGCCAGCCAAATAGAGTTCAGTGAGACGACTGTGGGCCAGCCGGCAATTGACGCGATTATTCTTGAGCCGGTAATACCTAAGACCAAACCCAGCCCGCCACCGATTAAGCTAAGCACAATCGCCTCAATCAAGAATTGGGTCAGTATATCTCGGCGCTTGGCCCCGACCGCTTTTCTAAGCCCTATTTCTCGAGTCCGCTCGGTCACTGATACCAGCATAATATTCATAATGCCGATACCGCCGACTAATAGCGATATGCCGGCAATCCCGCCTAACAGCAGTGTCAATGTTCTAGTAACTTGATTTAAGGTCGACAAGAGGTCGGCCTGGTTAAATATTTGAAAATCAGCCGCGTTGGGGTCGGTGATTTTGTGGCGATTAAGCAACAGGTTGGTTATCTGAGCGGAGGCGGTTGCCATCAAGTTTTTTTGGCTGACTTCGATGCTAATGGAGCGCAAGTTGTTGCCGCCGAATACTCGCTTTTGCGCGGTCGTCAGTGGGATGAAGATAACGTCATCGGGGTTTCGAAAACCGGAACCGCCTTTGTATTCCATTACGCCGATGACCCTAAATGGGATATTTTTGATTTTAATCGTCTTACCGATAGGGTCGCGGCCGGCGAATAAGTTATTAACTACTTCTTGGCCTAAAACTGCTACCCGGCTTTGCGCATTCACATCAGCTTCACTGATATACGAGCCGTATTTCGCTTTAAAATTATGAACTGCTTGATATTTTTCCGTCACTCCGTTGATTTGCGTGTTGATATTTTGGTTAAGGTAGACAACTTGGCTCTGACTGTTGTATTCCGGGGAAACATTCTTTATCAAAGTGGGCATATTTTTTTCTATTGCTTTAGCGTCATCTAAGGTCAGGCTGGCAGCTGTACCGGCTGCTTGATGGACACCGCCGGAACTGCCGCTGGAGCCGGCGATTACGGTCAGTAGGTTGGAGCCTAGCCCTTGAATGCGGCCGGTTACGCTTTGGTTGGCACCAGCGCCGATGGATATCATGGCTACTACCGAGCCGACGCCGATAATAATGCCCAGCATTGTCAAGGCGCTTCTGATTTTATTGGCAATCAGCCCCCGCCAAGCAATTTTTAATCCTTCGTAGAGGTTCATTAACTTTTGACATCCTTTAACTCTTTGGTTATACGTTCATCATTTATCTTATCCGTAACTATATGGCCGTCTTTAATGTGAATGATACGCTGAGCATGCGCGGCAATGTAGGGTTCATGAGTTATTAAAATTACTGTTTTTTTGTCTTGATTGAGATGTTTAAAGATAGCCATTACCTCATCGCCGGATTGTGTATCGAGGGCACCGGTTGGCTCATCAGCTAAGATGATATCGGGATTATTCACTAAAGACCTGGCAATAGCGACACGCTGTTGCTGACCGCCGGAGAGCTGGTTGGACATGTGTCGGGCGCGGTTAGCAAGGCCGACAACATCTAACGCTTGCATGGCTTTATCGTAACGATTTGATTTTCCGGCATAGACCATCGGCAGCATCACATTTTCCAGCGCTGTGGTACGGGAGATCGGAAGAGCGTCGTGTAGGGAAAGAGTGTAGATCTCGGTGGTCGCCGTATCATTAAAAAAAAAAAAAAAACACAACTAAAAAAAATAAAAAATAACACCTCACTGAGTACATCTATGTCC